>CAZGRT010000257.1:0-9982 GCA_964528225.1 uncultured Thermodesulfobacteriota bacterium
GGCGTGGCCCCGCTGCCGCCCTGGACGGAGACGACCAGGAGCCCGGCGGCGCGAGCGCGGCGCAGAACGCTCTCCAGGTCGGCCTGCAGCGGCGCCCGGAACCACGCCCCTTCGCCGAAGTGGGCGTGGTCGAGGTCGAAGGCGCTCCGGACGAACTCCTTCAGCGGGCCGCAGCTCTCCTCCCACCCCACCTTCTCCCAGGCCTCCCCCACGACCTCGAGGTAGACGTCCAGGGATTCGGCTTCCGCCTCGCTGCCCGGTGCCCCGGCCGGGGGTGCGGCCTCCGCGGTGGAGGGCCCCTCGAAGGTCTTTTCCAGGAGGCGCGCCAGGGCGTCGTGCACCCTCGCGTAGGTGTCGAGCTCCATGCAGCCCGTGAGGATCCCCGCCACGAGCGCGGCGGTCAGCTCCCGCGAACTCTCGGGGTCGAGGGCACCCTCGGTGGCGGCCAGGTTCACGGCCCGGCCCAGCGAAACGAACGTGTCGGCGTCTCGAGTAATCATGGAGGCTTTCATCGTCCTCTCCCGACGGAAACTAAAGGCTGCGGGAGAACCGCCTCGCCCGGATGTTGAGGAGGATTCCCGCCACGAGGTAGGTGGTGAGCACCGACGAGCCCCCGTAGGAGAAGAGCGGCAGGGGAACGCCGACCACCGGGAGCATCCCGGTCACCATCCCGATGTTCACCACCACGTGGAAGAACAGGATGCTCGTGACCCCGACGGCGAGCAAGCGCCCGAAGGCGTCGCGCGCCTTGGCCGCGACGTCGAGCCCCCAGAGGATGAAGAGCGCGTAGAGGGCCACGACGACGAGGGTGCCCAGCAGGCCCCACTCCTCGGCCAGCACCGAGAAGATGAAGTCGGTGTGCCGCTCCGGGAGGAACTGGAGCCGGACCTGGGTGCCCTCCAGGAACCCCTTGCCGAAGAGTTGGCCCGACCCCACGGCGATCTTCGACTGGATGATGTGGTAGCCGGCGCCCAGCGGGTCGCGCTCCGGGTCGAGGAACGTGAGGATGCGCTGGCGCTGGTAGCCGTGCAGCGCGCCCCACCCGATGGGGGCGGCGGCCAGGGCGCCCAGCGCGAGGATCGCCAGGATCCGCCGCCGCACACCCCAGAAGAGCACCACCGCGGCGGCCACGCCGAGCACCAGCGCGGCGGTGCCGAGGTCGGGCTGGAGCAGGATGAGGGCTACCGGGACGAGGGCGGCCACCACGGGGCGCCACAGGCCCCGGACGCCCAGAAGCTCTCCCGAGGTGTCGCGGGAGAGCAGGTGCGCGATGAACGCCGCGATGGCGATCTTCATGAACTCCGAGGGCTGGACCCGGAGCGGTCCGACGACGAGCCAGCGTTCGGCCCCCATGCTGGTCTTCCCGACGGCGAGCACGGCCACGAGCAGGGCCACGTGGATCAGGTAGATCGGCACCGCGTAGGTCTGGAGCACGCGGTAGTCCACGAGTAGGACGGCCAGGAGGGCGGCGAGCCCGAGGCCCATCCACCGCACTTGCCGGGCCGCGTAGCCGGCGATCTCGCCTTCGGGGCCGTGGCTGGCGCTCCACAGCACCGCCAGCCCCATCGCGGAGAGCAGGATCACCAGGGCGAGAAGCCCGTAGTCGATCTGGGCTACCCAGGACCGGCGGGTCACGGGAGCTTCCCCCCGAGGGTCACGCCCTCGCGCCCCAGGTCTCGGTCGGCGGCGATCACCGCCTGGGCGACCGGGGCCGCGGCCGAGCCCCCGTGGCCCCCGTGCTCCATCACCACCGCGACGGCGATCTCCGGTGCGTCCGCCGGCGCGAACGCCACGAAGAGCGCGTGGTCGCGACGCTCCCAGGGGATGAGATCCTCCGGGACGTCGTCGTCGGCCGGGAGCTTGACCACCTGGGCGGTGCCGGTCTTTCCGGCCACGGGGAAGCCCTTCACCTCGGCCTTCCGGGCGGTGCCCTTCTCCTCGGCCACCACGCCCCGAAGGCCCCGGCGGACCGCGTCCAGGTTCGTCCCCCGGATCTCGAGCCGGCCCGCCTCCCGGGGTGCGATCTCCCGCACGGGCCGCCCCTCGGCGTCCTCCGTGCGCAGCACGATCCGCGGCCGCATCCGCACGCCCTGGGGGTGGGCGACCGCGGCGGTCATGGAGGCGAGCTGCAGGGGCGTCGCCAGCACGAAGCCCTGGCCGATGGCCACGGAGAGGGTCTCCCCGGGGTACCACGGTTCCTTCCGGGCGCGGCGCTTCCACTCCTTGGAGGGGATGAGCCCCTCCTTCTCCGAGGGCAGGTCGATCTCCGTCGGACGCCCCAACCCCAGCTCCAGGGCATAGCGGTGGATCTCGTCCACGCCGACCTGCAGCCCCAGGTCGTAGAAGTACACGTCGCAGGACTGGACGATGGCGTCGTGGAGGTCGACCCAGCCGTGGCCCTGCCGCCTCCAGCAGCGGAAGGCGCGGCCCCCGAACTGATACTCCCCCGAGCAGTAGACCTTCACCTGCGGCGTGATGCGCCCCTCCCCGAGCCCCGCCAGGGCGGTGACGATCTTGAAGGTGCTCCCGGGGGGGTACATGGCCTGGATCGCACGGTTCTGCAGGGGATGGAGCGGGTTCTCGGAGAGGGCGGCCCACTGCTCGGCGTTGACGCCCACGGCGAGGACGTTCGGGTCGTAGGTCGGGCGGGTGGCCAGGGCGAGCACGTCGCCGCTGCGGACGTCGAGGGCGACGACCGCCCCCGCTTCCTCTCCGAGGGCCTTCTCCGCCGCGGCCTGGAGACGGCCGTCGAGCGTGAGGACGACGTTGCGCCCGGGCACCGGCAGTACCTCGGCCAGGACGCCGAGCTTGCGCCCCCGCACGTCCACTTCGACCTGCTGCCCTCCGGCCTCGCCCCGCAGTTCCCCCTCCCACGCCCACTCGAGGGCGGAGCGGCCGATGTTGTCCCCGGCTTCGTACTCGGCGTAGGCCGGGAGCCGCAGTTCGTCGGCCGAGATCTCGCCCACGTACCCCAGGGCCGCCCCGAGCAGTTCGCCGAAGGGGTAGTGCCGCACGGGGTTCGCCTGCACGACGACGCCCGCCAGTTCGAGCCGGTGGGCCTCCAGGACCGCCATCTCGGGTCGCGAGAGGCGGCGCTTGACGGGGCGGGGCTTCCACCGAGGCGGTCCGGGCTCCTCCACGACGCGGGCGATCTCCTCGGCGTCGAGCCCGAGAACCGCGGCGAGTTGCGCGTAGAGGGCGGGGCGTTCGGCGCGCGGGACCTCCGCCGGGATGACCGCGGCGTCGAAGGAGGGGCGGACCTCGGCCAACACCTCGCCGCGCCGGTCGAGGATCATGCCCCGGGGGGGGAGCACCCGCTCCAGGCGGATCCGGTTGTTCTCGCTCAGATGCCTGTACCGGGGGCCCTGGAGGACCTGGAGGTACGCCAGGCGGATCGCCAGGAGGGCGAAGGCGCCGAGCACCACCGCCAGGCACCAGAGGAATCGCGGGCGAAGGTCGAGGGGCCTGCCGACGCGCCCGGCGATCACGCGGGGACCTCCGCCTTCTGCCTGCGCCCCGTGGCGAGTTCGAGGGCCACGAAGACCGGCGGGACCAGGAAGGCGTCGAGCAGGGCCTGGGGGAGCGACGTCGCGGCCAGGGCCCCCAGCGGGATGGCCTCGCGGAACGCGAAGGCGGACAGGGCGCCGACGGCGGCCGCCTCGACCAGGGCCGCCAGGGCGGCCAGGGGAAGGAGCAGGAAGGGGCGGTCGTCGAAGAAGACCCCCCGCAGGGGGCGGGCCGCCCCGTACACCACGAGCCGCAGGAGCATCCCGAACCCGAGGGGAGTGCCGGAGGCTGCGTCCAGAGCGAGCCCGGCCGAGAGGGCGACCACGGCTCCCCCTCGAGGCAGGCCGGTGAGCGCGACCCACAGGACCAGCAGGCGGGTGAAGTCGGGCCGCCAGGGGTCCGCCACGACGAAGGGGAGCACCGCCGTCTGGGCGATCAGGCCGAGGACGAGGGCGCTCCACCACGCGAGATGGGCCCTCACGGCTGGGTCGAGCCCTGGCGGGACACCACGAAGACCTCCTCCAGGCGCGAGAAGTCGGCGCTCATGGCGAGCTCCGCGGTGTGGAAGACCTGGCCGGGGCGCACGTCCACCTGGGCGATCTCGCCGATGAGGGATCCCTTGGGGAACACGCCCCCGAGCCCCGAGGTGACGACCCGGTCTCCGGGTTCGGCTTCGTCGCCCCGGGCGAGGTAGAGCACGCGGCAGGTGGGGCCGAGCTGGCCCTCCACCACGACCTGGGCCCGGGTGCGCTGCACGATGGCGTCCACCGCGGAGTTGGGGTCGGTGAGCAGGAGGACCCGGCTCGCGGAGCGGTCCGTCTCGTAGACGCGTCCGACGACGCCCGCCGCGGTGACCACCGGCGAGTCGGGCGAGATGCCGTCGGCGAACCCCTTGTCGATGACGATGCTGCGAAACCACGCCGTGGCGCTGCGGCCGATGACGCGGGCGGGGAGCAGGCGCAGGTCCGTGGACTCCTTGAACTCCAGGAGCGTGCGCAGGCGCTGGTTCTCGAGCCCGACCTCCTCGACCGCCATGAGCTCCCGGCGCAGTTCGGCGACCTCGCCGCGCAGGCGGTCGGCTTCCTGCTTCGCTCCCACCAGGAGCACGTACGTGTCCACGGCGTGGCCGAGCCCGTTGGCCACGCCGCGCACCACCGCCTGGACCGGTGCGCCCACGATCCCGACGGAGCGGCCGAGCAGGCCGCCCTCGCGGCGGCCGGAGGATAGGATTCCGAGGGCGAGCAGGGAGAGCCCCGCCCCCACGAGCAGCCCACGATAGCGGGTCAGGAAGCCCAGCATGTGTCCTCGCCCCCGCCGGCCCTCAGGCGGGCGGGACGGAAGCGCTCAGGACGTCGTGGACCCGATCCGTCAGGAGCAGACGTCGCGAAGCAAGCCGATCTCGTCCAGGGCCATTCCGGCCCCGAGCGCCACGCAGGAGAGGGGGTCGTCGGCCACCATGACGGGCAGCCCGGTCTCCTCCCGGAGCAGCACGTCGAGGTTGCGCAGCAGTGCGCCGCCGCCGGCCAGCACGATGCCCTTGTCCACGATGTCCGCGGCGAGTTCCGGAGGCGTCTTCTCCAGCGCGATCCGGACGGCCTGGACGATGGCGTTGATGGGTTCGCGCAGGCTTTCGCGGATCTCCTCGGCCGTCACGCTGATGGTCTTCGGGATGCCGGCCACCAGGTCGCGCCCCTTGACCTCCAGCGTGGGGTTCTGCTCGTCCGCGTCGGGGAAGGCGTTGCCGATGGCGATCTTCACCTCCTCGGCCGTCCGCTCCCCGACGAGCAGGTTGTACTTGCGCTTGACGTACTGGACGATGGACTCGTCCATCTTGTCGCCCGCGACCCGCACCGACTGGCTGTAGACTATTCCCGCGAGGCTGATGACCGCGACCTCGGTCGTGCCGCCGCCGATGTCCACGATCATGTTGCCCGAGGGCTCCGTCACCGGGAGGCCGGCGCCGATGGCCGCGGCCATCGGCTCCGCGGACAGGTACACCTCCCGGGCGCCCGCGGACTCCGCCGACTCCCGGACCGCCCGCTTCTCCACCTGGGTGATCCCCGACGGGACCCCGACGATGACCCGGGGCCGGACGAGCTTTCGCCGGTTGTGGACCTTCTGGATGAAGTAGCGCAGCATCGCCTCGCAGATGTCGAAGTCCGCGATCACGCCCTCCTTGATCGGGCGGGTGGCGACGATGGAGCCGGGCGTTCGGCCGAGCATTCGCTGGGCCTCCTTGCCGACGGCGAGGATGCGCCCGCCGCCTTGGACGTCCTTCTTCACCGCAACCACGGACGGCTCGCTCGCCACGATCCCCTTCCCCTTCACGTACACCAGGGTGTTGGCGGTGCCCAGGTCGATGGCGAGGTCCGTGGAGAAGAACCCCAGGATGGCGTCGAGCATCGTGTGCGTCCTCGAGAGAGGGAGACACCCTGCGCGGGGCCCCCGGGAAAGGAGCGGCGATTCTAGCAAGCCCGTTCCGCAACCTTCAAGGATCGGAGACCGCCTGGGCGGCTCCGGTGCGGGTTTCTTGAAGGGAGCCCGCCCGCTGCGGGGTCGAAACCGACGGGGCCCGCCGGAAACCTCCGGCGGGAATCGGCATCCAATGCCGTTGAGAAGCGACGTGCCCGCCTACCCCTATCGGAGAATCGGCCCATGACCGTGAACGACAGCCTTCGCCTCGCCGCCGGATCCTTCGTCCTCCTTTCCCTGGGGCTGGGCTATGCCCACAGCCCGGTCTGGCACCTCTTCACCGCCTTCGTCGGGCTGAACCTCCTGCAGTCGGCCTTCACCAAGTGGTGTCCCCTGATGTCGGTGCTCCGCCGCCTGGGTGTTTCCGACCCCGAGGCGGCCGGCCGGGCAGGTTGAGCCGTGGCGGCGGACTCGTGCCCGGCGCCGGGGAGGCTCTTGCGCTGCCGGCGGGCGGAGAAGGACGTGCCGCTGGCGCAGCCGCGCTGCCCCGAGCCGACGGCCTACTGCGAGTGGAGGCAGGCCTGCACCATCCGTCTGCTGGAGAAGGAGGCCCGCCGGAGCCGGGAGCGGGAGGGGGCCGAGGCGGGGCGCTGAAGGGCCCGTAACCCGCGCCGGGCGGGCTTCTTTCTTGCGGTGCTTCCGAGCCCCGCGTATGCTACGGCCCGATGCGGGACCGGGCATGCGCACGCAATTCCTGAGGTACTTCTGGGTCGTCACCCTGCTGTTCCTGGCAGGAGCCGCCTACCTGTCGGCCCGGCTCGCGAGCGTCGTTCTCGCCCGCCGCCTGTGGGTGTCCGAGGTGGTGGCCGCCCCGGCGGCGTCCCAACGCGACGAGCCCGCGGCGGGGGAGCGCCTGACCGATTTCCAGGCGATCCAGAGCCGCAACCTCTTCAATGCCCACCCCAAGCCGGTCGAGGAGGCCCCTGCGCCGCCTCCGACGGCCTCCGCCCCCTCGACCCCCGTGGTTCCCGTCGTCCCTCTGAACATCACGCTCATGGGGACCGCGCTCGTCGAGGGGGGGCGCTCGTTCGCGCTGCTCACCTCGGGCGCCGAGCTCAAGCTCGTGCGGGAAGGTGACGAGGTGGAACCGGGCGCCGTTCTCTCGAGGGTCCTCGTGGACCGGATCTTCGTCACCCAGGCTGGCAGGGAGCAGGAGTTCCTCCTCAACCGCCCGGAGGAGGCGACCGCGGCCGTCCCCGCGCGGACCTCCCGCTACGCCCGGCCCCCGCCGACGCCCGAGCCGGCCGCGGGGGGGGAGACCGTGCGCCAGGTGGACGAGTCGAGCTGGCTGATCGACAAGCGGGAGGTGGACCAGGCCTCGGCGAACATGAGCCAGCTCATGACGCAGATCCGGGTCGTCCCGAACTTCACGGACGGCCAGCCCGACGGGTTCAAGGTCTTCGCCATCCGCCCGGGGAGCCTGTTCAGCAAGATCGGGCTCCAGAACGGGGACGTGCTCAAGCGGGTCAACGGCATCGACCTGCAGGGCCCCGAGCAGGCGTTCGAGGCCTATCAGGCGCTCAAGGACCAGACCTCGCTGCAGATCGACCTGGTCCGGCGAAACGAAAACAGGACCTTCAGCTACGAGATCCGCTGAACTCGGGAGTTCCCGGCGCGCTTGGGGAGCTCGGAGGGTCGGCGGTGTCCATCGAGGAGAGCGAACGGTGCGAGCCCTTCGACATGCCCTCGCGGCCCTGACCGGCCTGGTCCTGCTGTGGCCGGCTGCCGGGGCCGGACAGACCGCCCCACCCGCCGCCACGCCCGCCGGGGCGGAGTCCCCGTCCCCCGCTCCGCCCGCGGGGGCCCGGCCGGCCGGGAAGGCCGCCCCGGAGAAGAAGATCACGCTGAACTTCAAGGACGCGGAACTGGAGGCGGTCGTCCAGTTCATCTCCGAGGTCACGGGCAAGAGCTTCATCCTCGACGCGGACCAGAAGGCGCGGGGAAAGATCACCGTCATCAGCCCGATCCAGGTGACCACGGAGGAGGCCTACGAGATCTTCCAGGCGATCCTCAACCTGAAGGGCTACACGATCGTGCCGTCGGGCCGGCTGTTCAAGATCCTGCCGGCCCAGGCGGCGCCCCAGAGCACCATCGAGACCGTCCAGGAGTCCGCGGAGCCCGGGGAGCGCATCGTCACGCGCATCTTCCAGCTTCAGAACGTGGACGCCAACGAGATGGTGCAGGTCATCTCGCCGCTGGTGACCAAGGGAAGCCCCGTCATCGCGTACCCCGCGACCAACACCCTCATCATCATCGACTCCTACGCCAACATCGAGCGCGTCATCGAGATCGTGACCGCGCTGGACGTCCCGGTCCAGGGGACGAGCCTGGAGATCATCCAGCTCCAGTACGCGTCCGCGGACGTGGTGGCCAAGAGCGTGCTCCAGGCGGTGACCGACCGGGCGGCCACGACCCGACGCCGCGCTCCGGCCCGGGGCCAGGCCAACGTGCAGCAGGTGCAGACGGAGGCCGCCACGGTCAAGATCATCCCCGACGTGCGCACCAACTCCCTGATCGTCATCGCGGACCCGGAGACCATGCTCGACGTGAAGGCGATGATCGCGGCTCTGGACGTGGAGATCCCGAAGGGAACGGGGAAGATCAACGTCCACTACCTCAAGTACGCCGACGCGGAGAACGTGGCGGCCGTGCTCACGGCGATCTCGAAGTCCGCGCCGGACAAGGGGCGGCCGGGGGCGTCGGGCCAGCCCGGCGCCCCCGCGGTGAAGGCCCCCACCGAGATCACCATCGAGTTCGAGCAGCCGGTGCAGATCACGGCCGACAAGGCCACCAACTCGCTCGTCATCATCGCGAGCCCCCAGGACTACGAGATCCTCAAGGGCGTGATCGAGAAGCTCGACATCCGGCGGCCCCAGGTCCTCGTCGACGCGCTCCTGGTGGAGATGAACTACGAGAAGGCCCTGGAACTGGGCGTGGAGTGGCGGTCGACGAACGACCCGAGCCAGGGCGACACGTCGATCTTCGCCTCGAGCAACTTCGGGACGATCGGCAGCGTGGCCACGGGAGGGCCGCTGGCGGTGCCCCAGGGCCTGGTGCTGGGCGCCGTCAAGGGGACGATCACCTTCGGGGGGCGGGAGTTCCTCAATGTCGCCGCGCTGGCGCGGGCGCTCCAGGACAACGCCGACGTGAACATCCTGAGCACCCCGACGATCCTCACCACGGACAACGAGGAGGCGGAGATCGTCGTCTCGGACAACATCCCGTTCAAGACGAGCGAGAAGTTCGACTCCAACGGCAACCCGATCTCCACCTTCGAGTACCGCGACGTGGGCCTCACCCTGCGCCTGACGCCCCAGATCAACGAGGACAACTTCGTCAAGCTCAAGATCTTCCAGGAGTCGAGCCAGATCCTGAGCACGGCCACCGGGGGCAGCCAGAACGCCCCGTCCACGGCGCGGCGCTCCACCAAGACGACGGTGGTGGTCCCGGACTCCGCCACCGTCATCATCGGGGGCCTGATCAAGGACGACACCCAGATGCGATCGTCGTCGATCCCGTGCGTGGGCGACCTGCCGGTGCTCGGCTACTTCTTCCGCGTGGCCCGAAACGAGCGCAAGAAGACGAACCTCCTGATCTTCCTCACCCCCCACATCGTGACCAACCCCGGGCGGCTGGAGGAGGTCACGCGGGACAAGCGCCAGCTCTACGAGGAGCACGCGCGCGACCCCACCGCGACCCCGGTGGAACCCGTCGAGAAGCTCCACCACTACCTGGATCGGCTGCAGAAGGGCCCCGAGCAGTGAGCCGAGGGGCTTCGCTCGAGGACGTCCTACTGTCGCGGGGGCTCGTGGGTGCCGAAGCCCTGGCACGGGCGCGCGGCCAGCAGGAGGACCGCGGAGGGACCCTGGCCGACGCCCTGACCGCCGTGGGCGCGGTGCCCGAGCACGCCCTGCTGGAGGCCCTGTCCGAGGTGTCGGGGATGCCGCTCGCGCCGGAGATCCACCCGGCGGACATCCCGGAAGGCGTGATCCGGCCGGTGCCC
>CAZGRT010000258.1:0-2319 GCA_964528225.1 uncultured Thermodesulfobacteriota bacterium
AGCAGCGCAACGGCTTCCTGCCCTGCCCGTCCTGCTGTTCACCGCCTACAACGATTACGTGGACGAGGCAAGGGAGATCGGCGCCGACGGCTACCTCGTCAAGTCGCCCGACCTCACCCCCCTCAAGGACGCGAGCCGGAACCTGTCCGCGGGAAACGGCCACGCTCCCTGAAGCCGCACGGTCGCTCACAGCTCGGCCTCGAAGTGGGTGAGGCTCCGGAACGAACGGAAGCGTTCGACCACCTCGGGATACGTCAGACGCTCCAAGCGGCGGAAGCTGAAGTCCTCCACGTTGAAGCTCGCGAGGGCCGAGCCGAAGACCACCGCCCGCCGCAGGTTCTCCGGCGAGACGTTCCCGGTGCTTGCCAGGTACCCCATGAGCCCCCCCGCGAAGGAGTCTCCGGCGCCGGTGGGGTCGAACACCGCCTCCAGGGGATAGGCCGGGGCCGCGAAGACGTGGCCGTCCGAGAAGTACAAGGCGCCGTACTCGCCCCGTTTGATGACCAGTTCCCGGGGGCCCCACGAACGGATGCGCTCGGCGGCCCGCACCAGGTTGGGCTCCTGGGCCAGCATCCGGGCCTCTGCCTCGTTGATCAGCAGGAGGTCCACCCGCTCGAGAACGCCGAGCAGGCTGCGCCGCTTGCCCTCGATCCAGAAGTTCATCGTGTCCAGCGCCACGAACTCCGGCTTCTCCACCTGATCGAGCACCCGAAGCTGCAGGTCGGGGTCGATGTTGGCGAGGAAGACATAGGGAACGCCGCGGTGCCCCTCGGGCAGCACCGGTTCGAACCCCTCGAAGACGTTGAGGTGCGTCTCCAGGGTGTGGGCCTCGCTCAGGTCGAAGCCGTACCGCCCCTTCCATCGGAAGGTGCTCCCCGGCGCGGCGGTGAGCGCGGAGAGGTCCACCTCCCTCCGGGACAGGAAGGAGAGGCGCTCCCGCGGGAAGTCCTCTCCCACCACCGCCACGAGGCGCACGCGGGAGAACAGGCTGGCCGCCGCCGTAAAGTGGAGAGCGGAGCCGCCGAGCGCCTCGTCGTCCCGACCGAAGGGGGTCTCCACCGAGTCGATGGCCACGGACCCCACGACCAGGAGTTCCGCGCTCATCGGACACCCCCGCCGAGGTAGCGGCCGTAGAGGAGTTCCACGGCCCGGCGCGTCTCCGGGGGGATCCGCTCCGGGGCCGTGAGGATGGCGTGCCGGGCCGCATCGGGGCACGGGCAGGTCCGGTCCGCGGCGATCCGTACCGCCGCCTCCCGCACGATCTTCTTGGCGGTCTCCACGTTCTGCTGGAGCACGGCCAGGACCGCCTCGACGGTGACCTCCTCCTCGGTCTCGTGCCAGCAGTCGTAGTCGGTGACCAGGGCGATCGTCACGTAGCAGAGCTCCGCCTCCCGGGCGAGCCTCGCCTCGGTGGCGTTGGTCATCCCGATCACGCGGGCCCCCCAGCTGCGGTACAGGAAGGACTCCGCGCGGGTGGAGAACTGGGGGCCCTGGATGCACACGTAGGAACCACCCCGGTGGAAGGTCGCACCCACGGCCTCCCTCGCGTCCCAAACCCGCTGCTGGAGGTCCAGGCAAACCGGGTCCGCCATGCCCACGTGGCCCACGATCCCGTTGCCGAAGAAGCTGGAGGGCCGCCCCCAGGTGCGGTCCACGAACTGATCGGGCAGGCAGATGTCTCCCGGCCGCACCTCCTCTTCGAGGCTCCCCACCGCCGACACGGAGAGCACCCGGCCGACCCCGAGGGACTTGAGGGCCCAGAGATTCGCGCGGTAGGGGACCTCGGAGGGCAGGAACCGGTGGCCGCGGCCGTGCCGCGGCAGGAAGACCAGGGTGCGCCCCTCGTAGCGCCCGACGACGAGGGAGTCGGAGGGCGCGCCGAACGGAGTGGACACCTCCACCTCCCGCACGTCCTCCAGTCCCTCCATCTCGTAGAGCCCGCTCCCCCCGATGACCCCGATGGCCTTGTCCATCGATCCCTCGCCTTCCTCTCGTGACGGTCCTCAGCCCGCGGGCTCGGGCCCGTGGCCTGCCGTCTCACCCCTGAGCTGACCGCACGCCGCCAGGATGTCCTGGCCGCGGCTCCGGCGGATCACCGCGGTGAAATTCTTCTCGAGCAGGTGCCCCTGGAATGCCTCCACGGCGGCCGGTTCCGGGGCGCGGAACGGGCTGTCCTCGGGGGGGTTGTACGAGATCAGGTTCACCTTGCACCGCAGACCCGAGAGCAGCCGGACCAGCCGGCGGGCGTCCTCCAGGGTGTCGTTCACGCCCCCCAGCAGCACGTACTCCACGGTGTAGCGCGCCCGGGCCGGCAGGGGC
>CAZGRT010000259.1:0-3788 GCA_964528225.1 uncultured Thermodesulfobacteriota bacterium
AACCTCACGACCCGAGGCATCGACCTCCTGTCCCTGCCCCTCGGCGCTCGCCTGCAAGTCGGGGCAGACGTGATCCTCGCCCTCACCCAGCACGGCAAGGAGTGCCACTCCCGCTGCGCCATCTACTACCAGGCGGGCGACTGCGTGATGCCGCGGGAAGGCGTGTTCGCCGAAGTGGTCCGCGGGGGGGAGATCGCGGCCGGCGACCCCGTGGAGGTGCTGGCCGAAGGAGAGGCGAACCCATGAGCCGCCGCTGGCGGGTCGGGATCCTCACCCTCTCGGACAAGGGTTCCCGGGGCGAGAGGGAGGACCTCTCCGGCGTCGCGATCCGGGAACTGCTGTCCCCGGATGTCTACTCCGTGGACGCCTACGAGGTGATCCCGGACGAGCGGGACGCGATCGTCTCGACCCTGGTGAGTTGGATCGACGAGGCCGGCCTCGACCTCGTCCTTACCACCGGGGGCACGGGCGTATCTCCCCGGGACGTCACGCCCGAAGCCACACGCTCGGTGATCGAGCGGGAGCTGCCGGGCTTCGCCGAGGCCATGCGATGGGCGAGCCTCCAGAAGACTCCCCACGCCGTCATTTCCCGGGCGTTGGCCGGCATCCGCCGCAGGTCCCTGATCGTGAACCTGCCGGGAAGCCCCCGGGCGGTGCGGGAGAACCTTGCCGTGGTCCTTCCCGCCCTGCCCCACGCCCTGGAGAAGATCCAGGGAGACCCCTCGGACTGCGCCTCCTGACCGCCCGCCACCGGCCCGGGGCTCACCCGGGCTCACGCTCCGCGCGCCATCGCTTGGCGCGTTGGAGATTCCTGCGGTCCGGCCCCTGCTGATCGAACCCCGGGGTCTCCAGCACGACGGGCACCCCGCGCAGCGCCGGGTGCCGGAGCCAGGAAGCCAGGCCCCTGCTCCCGATCCTCCCCTCGCCCAGGTTCTCGTGCCGGTCGCGCCGCGATCCCAGGTCCGTCGCGGAGTCGTTGAGGTGGACGAGCCCGAGCCGCTCGAGGCCCACCCGCCGCTGCAATTCCTCGAGGAAGGCGTCGAGGCCCTCGCGTTCCTGGATCGGATACCCTGCGGCGAACAGGTGGGCGGTGTCGAGGCACACACCGCACCCGGCGGGAAGAACTTCGAGGAGGCGGCCCAGTTCCTCGGGGCTGCCCCCCACGGACCCCGCCGCTCCGGCGCTCACCTCCAACAGGAGCGCCGGGGCGCGGGAGCGGCCGCCGACCCCCTCTCGCAGTCGGGCCTCGGCCTCCCCCACGGTCTCCGCCACCCGGCCCACCGCGGCCGCGACCCCTTCCCCACGGTGGGACCCCACGTGGGTCACCACGCCCCGGGCACCGGTCCGCGCCCCGAAGATCCAGGCGTCCGCCAGGGCTCCCGCGGAGCGCTCCCGCAGGGCGCGGTCCGGAGAAGCGAGGTTGATCAGGTAGATGGTGTGGACGAAGAGGGGAAACCCGCCACGGGCCAGGGATTCCCGGTAGGCGTGCAGCTCTTCTGCGCCGTACCCGGGGCGGCGCCACTGCCGGGGGTTCGACGGGAAGACCTGGAGGACCTCGGCGCCAATCCGGCGGGCCTTCTCCAACGATCGCAGGAGGCCGCCCGCCACCGACACGTGAGCCCCGATCCGGGGCAGGCCCCCGCGCCTCGCGGGCATCCCCGGCTCAGAAACGGATCAGGCTGTGGATGGGCAGGTCGGCGAGCCTGTCCCTCCCCTTGAGCGCGGTGATCTCCGCCAGGAACGCGCATTCCACGATCTCGCCCCCCATCCTCCGCACCAGGCCGGCCACGGCCCGCACCGTGCCGCCCGTGGCAAGGACGTCGTCCACGATGAGCACCCGCTGGCCCGCGTCCACCGCGTCCTGGTGGATCTCCAGGGTGTCGGTGCCGTACTCCAGGTCGTACGTGGCGGAATGGGTCTTGTAGGGGAGCTTGCCCGGCTTTCGCACCAGGATGACCCCCCGGTTGAGCTTGTAGGCGAGCGCCGCGCCCACGATGAACCCCCGGGCCTCGATGCCGAGGACCACGTCGATCTCCTTGTCCAGGTATCGGTGCCCCAGGAGGTCCACCGCGCGGTTGAAGCTCGAGGCGTCGCGGAGCAGCGTCGTGATGTCCTTGAACACGATGCCGGGTTTCGGGAAGTCCACGATGTCCCGGATCTTTCCCTTCAGTTCTTCCATGGCGCTGCTCTCTCCCTTCCTCGGGGGACCGCGTCCCCCCGGAATCCTAGTAGAGGCTCTGGAAGCCGACGCGCTGCTTGGCGCTGAGGCGCCGGAGCTTCCGCAGGGCCCCCATCTCGATCTGGCGGATGCGCTCCCGGGTCACGCCGAACACCTTGCCGATGCCCTCCAGGGTCTGGGGCTCGGCGTCGCCGAGCCCGTAGCGCAGCCGGATCACCTCCTGCTCCCGCGGGCTGAGGCGCCGCAGCCACTCGTCGAGCAACCGCAGGCGATCCTCCTGCAGCACCGTCTCCGTGGGATCCGGCGCCTCGGCGTCCTCCAGCGTGTCCTGCAGGGAGTAGTCGCCGTCCTCCCCGAGGGGCTGGTCCAGACTGAAGGTGCGCCGGGCGAAGGCGAGGAGCCGGCGGACATACGCCGGGGAGACGTCCATCTCCCTGGCCAGGCGTTCCGAGTCGGGCTCGCTGCCCTCCGTGACGCGCACCCGGGACGCGGCACGGAAGAGCCGGGAGATGTCGTCGGCGACGTGCACGGGCAGCCGCACGGCCCCCCCCTGGTTCACCAGCGCCCGGTCGATGGACTGACGGATCCACCACGTGGCGTAGGTGGAGAAGCGGCAGCCCTTGTCCGCGCGGAACCGCTCCACCGCCCGGATCAGGCCCAGGTTGCCCTCCTCGATGAGGTCCAGGAGGCCGACCCCCCGGTGCAGGTAGCGCCGTGCGATCTTCACGACCAGCCGCAGGTTCGCCTCGATCATCCGCTGCCGCGCCGGTTCGTCGCCCCCCTCCACGAGCACCGCCAACTGCAGCTCTTCCTCGGCGGTGAGCAGACGGGTGCGCCGGATCTCCGACAGGTACAGGGCAATGGCGCTGGGCGCCAGCCGCCGGGCGGCCTCGCGCTCGTGGCGCGCGGGCTCCTCGAACCGCTCGGGCTCCGATCCCTCTCTCGGCTTCCAGTCCTCAGCCATCTCGGCCCCCGCCGTCGAATCAAAGATTCGATGCTAGAAGACCGCTCACGGAAGCGGCAAGTACAAAAGGGGATCCACGGGGTCCTGGCCGCGGCGCACCTCGAAGTGCACGTGGGGGGGCAGGGCGGCGTCCCGGCTCCCGGAGGTGCCGATGGCCTGCCCACCCTCGACCCGCTGCCCCTTCTCCACCCGGAACTCCCGGAGGTTGCCGTACACCGTGAACAGGTTCCCCTCGTGCTCCAGGATCACGAGAGGGCCGTACACGGAAGCCGGCGTCCCCGCGTACGTCACCGTGCCGGGTGCGGCGGCGCGCACCGCGGTCCCCGCCGGCGCACCGATGTCGATCCCGCGACTCTCCCCGGTCGGGCCGGTCCCGAACCCGCGGAGGACTTCCCCCTCGACGGGCCACCGCAGTCCCTTCCCCGATCCCGCCCTCGCCGGGGCCGCCGGGGGCGCCGCAAGCGGGCCCGTCCGCACCTGGATATGCTTGATCAGATTCCCGCCCGGATGCAGTTGGCTTGCGCCATCCTGGCGCGCCTGGACGGCATCTGCAATGACAGGCAGCGCTTCAATTTCCACCTCGATCAACCGTACCGCCTTTAAGGCAATCTCCCGCTCATCCGCTGCCACAATCGCCAACGCATC
>CAZGRT010000260.1:0-5686 GCA_964528225.1 uncultured Thermodesulfobacteriota bacterium
GGGCGAGAGCCCGGTCGGGCAGCCCCGCGAGGCGCGCCACCTGGATGCCGTAGGACCGGCTGGCCCCCCCCTCCACCAGGCGCCGCAGGAAGATCACCTCCCCGCCCCACTCCTTCACCGCCACGGTGAAGTTGGCCACGCCGCGCAGGGTGCGGGCCAGGTCGGTCAGCTCGTGGTAGTGGGTGGCGAAGAGCGTGAGTGCACCGAGGTCGTGGATGTGCTCGGCCACGGCCCAGGCGATGGAGAGCCCGTCGAAGGTGGAGGTGCCCCGGCCGATCTCGTCGAGGACGATGAGGCTGCGGTTCGTGGCGTTGTGGAGGATGTTGGCCGTCTCGGTCATCTCCACCATGAAGGTGGAGCGGCCGCGCGCGAGGTCGTCGGAGGCGCCCACCCGGGTGAAGATCCGGTCCACCACCCCGATCTCCGCGCTCTCCGCCGGCACGAAGGAGCCCATCTGGGCCAGGAGCGCGATCAGGGCCGTCTGCCGCAGGATCGTGGACTTCCCGGCCATGTTGGGCCCGGTGATGATGAGCAGGCTCGCCTCCTCGGAGAGGCGCACGTCGTTGGGGACGAAGCGCTCGGAGCCCAGGGCCTCGACGACCGGGTGGCGGCCCCCCCGGATGTCCACCCCGCGGCCCGCGTGGACCCGGGGGCGCACGTAGCCGCGCTCCACGGCCAGGTCGGCCTGGCCCGCCGTCACGTCGAGCACCTCCAGGGCGGCGGTGGTTGCGTGGAGCCGGTCGAGGTGCCCGGCCACCTCCCGGCGCACCTCCACGAAGCGCTCGTACTCCAGGGCCCGGGCCCGGTCCTCGGCTCCGAGCACCTTGGCCTCCATCTCCTTGAGCTCCGGGGTGACGAAGCGCTCGGCGTTGGCCAGGGTCTGGCGGCGCTCGTAGTCGGGGGGCACCGAGGCCAGGTTCGCTAGGGTGATCTCCAGGTAGTACCCGAAGACCTTGTTGAACCCGATCTTGAGGGAGCCGATGCCGCTGCGCTCGCGCTCCCGGGCCTGGAGCTTCGCGATCCAGCCCCGGCCGTCGCGCTGGATGGCGCGCAGCTCGTCGATCTCGGGGTCGAAGCCGTCGCGCAGGAGGCCGCCCTCCGTGAGCACCGCCGGAGGGTCGTCGGCAAGTGCCCGCCCCAGGAGGTCGGTCACCTCGGGCAGGGGGTCGAGCCGGCCGGAGAGCTCGCGCAGCAGGCGTGCCTCGGCGTCGGCCACCAGGGCGGCGAGCTCGGGCACCGCCTGCAGCGAGCGCCTGAGCGCCACGAGGTCGCGGGCGTTGGCCGTGCCCATGGCCGCCTTGCCCCCGAGGCGCGACACGTCGTGCACGGCGCGCAGCACCTCGCGGATCTTCCGGCGGGTGTCGCCGCGCCGCGCGAACTCGGCCACGGCGTCGAGCCGGCCCTCGATGCGTTCGGGGTCGAGGCACGGGAAGGCCATCCACTCGCGCAGGAGCCGCCCCCCCATGGGGGTGCGGGTGCGGTCCACGAGGTGCAGGAGCGAACCCTCCTTGCGCTCCCCGGAGAGCGTGCGGAAGAGCTCGAGGTTGCGCTTGGTGGCCTCGTCCAGGGCCATGGCCTCGGCGCTGTGGTGGCGCGCGAGGCGCCGCAGGGTGGCGAGGCCCCCCTTGTAGTTGGACTCCACGTAGGCGAGTACGGCCCCGGCCGCCCGGACCCCCTCGGAGAGGTCCTCCACGCCGAAGCCGCTCAGGTCCGCCACGCCCAGATGGGCCTGGAGGGACTTGCGGGCCCGACGGCCGTCGAAGGACTCGGCAGCCACCGGCGCCGAGGCGAGGCCGCGGGGCAGCACGCCCTCGGGCACCTCGGCCCCCTCGGGAACGAGCACCTCCCGGGGTTCGATCCTGCCCACCTCGTCGCCGGCCGCGTCCCAGTCGCGGGCCTCGCCCACCCGGAACTCGCCGGTGGTGACGTCGGCGTAGGCGAACCCCACGCAGCGGCGGCCCGGCGCCAGGGCCAGGAGGTAGTGGGGGCGCTTGGCGTCGAGCATCTCCGTGTCGGTGACGAGCCCCGGCGTCACCACCTGGACCACCTCGCGGCGGACCAGGCCCTTGGCCGCCCGTGGATCCTCGACCTGGTCACAGATGGCGACCTTGTGCCCACTCTCCACCAGGCGCGCGATGTAGCCCCGGGCCGAGTGCCACGGCACCCCGCACATGGGGACGGCGTCCTCGCCCTTGTCGCGGCTGGTCAGCGTGATCTCGAGGACCCGGGAGGCCACCTCGGCGTCCTCGAAGAACATCTCGTAGAAGTCCCCGAGGCGGAAGAGCAGGATGCAGTCCGGGTGGGCCTGCTTCAGCTCCAGGTACTGCCGCATCATGGGGGTGAGGCGGGCCGGGGCTGCCGGGGTCTGTTCGGCGGACATGCGCGGGCGTCCTCCGGGGACGGGGACGGAAACGGGAGGCTAGAGGGTGGGCTCCTCCTCCAGGGGGGGCACCGGCGGGGCGGAGGGCTGCTGCCGCGGCGGCGGGGAGATGCGCTCGGCCGGCTCCGGACCGCTCCGCAGCGCGGCGGGAGGCTCGGCCCCGGAGGCCTGCCAGGGCTCCCCCTCGGCCTCCGGCGGGCGCAGCTCCGCCGCCCGGGCCTTGAGCTCGGCGAGTTCCTTCTCCAGTTCCCGGATGCGCTTCGTGCGGCTGCGAAGCTCGGAGCGCCGCGCCACGTGCTCGTACATCCCCCGGGCGCCGGCGGCGAGCATGCCGAGCAGGAACAGCACCGCGAGCAGGAAGACCACCGGCAGTTCCGGCGTCGCAAGGGGTTCACGGAAGTAGGGGTCGAACTGGAACCGGATCCCCGTGCTCAACGCCCCGAGGTTCTGGTACGCGAAGATCACCAGCACGATGAGGACGACCGCGATGAAGACCTTTTTCACGAAGGCGAGCATGGGTCAGCTCCCGCGCTGGGGTTGGGCCGTGGCCGGGGCCCCGGGAAAGCCGGGGACCAGGGACTCGTAGATCTCGTCCAGGTGCTGGGAGATCACGTGTACCTCCCCGAGCACCGGCATGAAGTTCGTGTCGCCGCCCCAGCGGGGAACCACGTGCAGGTGCAGGTGGTCCTTCACCCCGGCGCCCGCCGCCGGGCCCAGGTTGAGGCCGAGGTTGTACCCGTCGGGCCGGAAGGCGGCGTCGAGCGCCCGCTTCGCCTGGACCGCCACCGCCCAGAGTTCCCCGGACTCCTCGGCCGAGAGGTCCTCCAGGGCGCCCACGTGCCGGTTCGGGACGACCATGAGGTGGCCCGCGGTGTACGGGTACCGGTTGAGGATCGCGAACACCCGCGCCCCCCGGTGGAGCACCAGGCGCCCCCGGTCGTCGCCGGCGGCCAGCGCCTCGCAGAAGACGCACGCGCCGCCCTTCGGGGAACGGATGTACTCGATCCGCCAGGGCGCCCAGAGGTTCTCGCGGTTCACCCTTCCGCCTCCCGGAACCGGACCCGGATCGGGCCCGCCCCCACCTCCACCAACGCCACGGTGCACTGCGGGGCCCCGCGCCGCTCGAAGGCCGACCCCGGGTTGACGAGCAGGGCGTCGCCCGCCCGCTTCTGCGTCGCCCGGTGGCTGTGCCCGAAGACGATCAGGTCGGGCGCCTCCGGGAAGGATCCCAGCACGCGCTCCTCCAGCCCCGCCGGGGCTCCCCAGCCGTGGACCAGCCCCACCCGCACTCCCGCGAACTGCAGGAGGCGCTTCCAGGGCAACCGGCCGGCGGCCCCCCCGGCATCCATGTTGCCCGCGACGCCGAAGAACGGCCGGGGGTCGACGAGCTCCAGGTGCTCCAGGACCTCGTCGCCGGTGTAGTCCCCCGCGTGGAGCAGCACCTCGGCCTCGGCCAGGGGACCGGCCAGGAGAGCCTCCAGGCGCCCGCCCGGGGTGCGAAGGTGCGTGTCCGAGAGCACTCCCAGGATCACGCGCCGGCCCTCCCGCCCGCTGGGGTCGCAGGGCCCTCAGAAGCCGCGCCGCGAGTCGAGCAGCAGCGTCACGGGGCCGTCGTTGACGAGTTCGACTGCCATCTC
Organism: uncultured Thermodesulfobacteriota bacterium; assembly: GCA_964528225.1. Lineage (GTDB taxonomy): Bacteria > Desulfobacterota > Deferrisomatia > Deferrisomatales > JACRMM01 > CAZGRT01. Next base: position 4,018 of record CAZGRT010000260.1, read on the forward strand.
CGCCCGGAAGCGCCCGGTGGCCACGGGCAGCCCCAGATCGGCGAGGCGCCGCACCACGGAGCCGTACAGGGCCTCGGCCGCGGCGGGCTCCGCGGAGGTGGTGAAGGAGGGCCGCCGCCCCTTCCGGCAATCGCCCAGCAGTGTGAACTGGCTCACCACCAGAACGCCCCCCCCGACCTCCCGCACCGAGAGGTTCATCTTCCCCCCGGCGTCCTCGAACACGCGCAGCCCGGCGGTCTTCTCGGCCACGTAGGCCGCGTCGGCCTCGCCGTCGCCGGCCTCGACGCCCACGAGCACCAAGAGCCCCCGCCCCACCGAGCCCACCGTCTCGCCCCCGACCCGGACCTCGGCGCGGCTCACCCTCTGGACCACGGCTCGCACGGGACCCTCTCCTGGGGCGGGGGACGAGGCGCCGCCATGGTAGCGGAGGCCCCCCGGGTCTTCAACCCTTCGCGCCGCGTCCGGAAGCGCCTTCCGGGCGCGGGTGCCCCGCGCCGGGAGCGACCCGGACCGTGCGCTCCCCGGCGACGAGCACCCGGCCCCGACCGGCGCCCTTGGGCTTCCTCAGCCGGCCCGCCTCCACGACCATCACGTCCACGGCGGCGTGGGTCGAGGCGCGGGAGTGGAGGGCAGCCAGGCCAGCGGCTTCAGCCACGGTGCGCTCCGGGGGGCGGGCCTCCCGCCCGGGACCCCGCAGGAGCACGTGGGCTCCGGCGGCGTCGCGCACGTGGAACCAGAGGTCCCAGGGGCGAGCCTCCCGGAGGAGGAGGTCGTTTTCGGCGCCGTTGCGCCCCACCCAGATGGTCCACCCATCGGACGAGCGGTAGCGCCGGAAGGGCAGGCCCGGGCTCCGGGCCCGTGCGGGCGGCATCGGGGCGGGGGCGGCCGCAGCGCCGGCCTCCAGGGCGCCCCGGGCTTCCTCGAGTCGCTCCTGGAGGGCCCGGCGGGCGGTCTGCGCCTTCCTGGCCCGGCGGTAGAGCCCCTCCAGGTTCTGCCCGGGGCTGCGGGCCGGGTCGAGTTCGATCCGCAGCGTGCGCTCCGGGTCCTCGGGGTCGGGGACCTCGGCCCAGCGCTCGCCTCCCCGCACCGCGTGGAGCCGGGCCGCCAGGGCGTCCGCAATCCGCCGGGTCTCCGCGGCGTCGGGGAGGCTCGCGAGCTCCCGCTCGATGCGGGCCACCCGGCGCTCGAGGCGCTCCCGGCCCCGGGCCTCCTCCGCGGCCTCGTGCCGGGAGGCGTCCTCCTCCCGGGCACCGGAGAGCCGCTCCTCGAGCCACTCCCCCGCGGCGACCAGCCCCTCGGCATGCTCGGCGTCGGGCGGCCCCAGACCGGACAGTTCCACGGCGGAGAGCGCCGCCCCGTAGCGCCGCACCGGCCCCGGCACCCCGTAGGCCCCGAGCACCTCCCGGAACGCTTCCCAGGCGCCCCGGGTTCGAGCCCGGTGGGCGATCTCCGCGGCGATGGACGGGCCGAGCCCCGCCACCCGGCGGTGCAGCGACTCCCCCGCGGCGACCCACGCCTCCAACTCCTCCCGGACCACGGCCCGGGGGTCGGCGAGGCCCGGCGGCCGGGGCGGCGGACGGTAAGCCTCTCCGGCCCGGAGGGGACGCAGGGGGCTGCGCTCCTCGTCCTCCCAACGCAGGGCGGCCCGGAGGTTGCCCGCGGCGTCCAG
>CAZGRT010000261.1:0-4668 GCA_964528225.1 uncultured Thermodesulfobacteriota bacterium
GGGCGCCGTCCAGCAGCGCCAGGGCCTGCTCCTTCTCGGCGGGCATCCGCACCTTGAGCGGCAAGTAGTTGGAGGCGTGGTTGGCCATGAAGTGCCCGTCGGAGAGGTCGGTGTGGGCGATCATCTCCCGCAGCTCCCGCAACAGGTCCTCCGGGCCCGGCCCCGGGTGCTCCCCGCGGCGGGCCGCCGCCTCCATCTCGGTCCCCTCGCACAGAATCACCGACAGGGCGCCTACGAACTGGGGGTCCATGGCGGTGAGCACCCGGCCCATCTCCCGGGCGTGGGCGGGGCCGCGGCCCGGCGGCGCGATGCCCAGGAGCACCGTGACCGACAGGGTGATCCCCGCCTCCTTGACCCGGCGTCCGGCCTCCACCATCTGGGCGGCGTCGGAGTCCTTGCGCACGTAGCGCAGGGTCTCGTCGTCGCCGCTCTCGAGCCCCAGGTACAGGATGCGCAGCCCGTTCTCCCGCAGCCACGCCAGGTCCTCGTCGGTCTTCTTCCGCACGGCCCGGGCCGTGGCGTAGGCGCCGACCCGCTGCACCCAGGGCAGGTTCTCCCGGATGGCGGGCAGCAGCCACCGCCACGAGTCCATGGGCAGGATCAGCGCGTCGCCGTCGGCCACGAAGAGCCGCTTGACGCCCCGGAACAGCCGGGCGGCCTTGCGCAGGTCCGCCTCCACGGTCTCCCGGTCCTTGATCCGGAACCGCTTCTCCTGGTAGCTCGGGCAGAAGGTGCACCGGCCGTGGGAGCACCCCACGGTCGCCTGCAGGATGATCGACCGGGCCTCGCTCGGCGGCCGGTAGATGGCCCCGTCGTAATCCAGGGATTCCGCGCCCCACACCGTTCCCGCTGCCTCTCTCCCCCCGGGCGGCCATTACAGCACACCGGTTTCCGGGGCGGCAAGGAACCCCTCCCCGCGGGCCCGGGGAGGCCGCGGGGCCCACGTCGCCCTTGACTCGCCCCGCCCGTTCGTCGGAGAAGGAGCCCTTCGCCCCCTTCCTTCGCAGCGGAGGCCGCCATGGCCCTGGAAGACCGCGAGATCCGCTCGGTGCCCCTCTTCGCCGGGCTCGACGACGCCCAGGTGGGCCGCATCCGGGAGATCGCCCGCGCCGTGGAGGCCGCCCGGCGCGACGTCCTCTTCCGGGAGGGCGAGCCGGTGGAGGGGCTCTTCGTGCTCCTCTCGGGGCGGGTGAAGATCTACAAGCTCTCCCCGGACGGCAAGGAGCACATCCTCCACGTGGTGCGGCCGGGCCAGACCTTCGCCGAGGCCGCGGTCTTCATGCCCGGCGGGTACCCCGCCTACGCGGAGGCCCTGCAGAAGTCCCGGGCGCTGCTGCTGCCGAAGAGCCCCTTCCTCGACCTCCTGCGCGACGAGCCCGCCATCAGCCTGCAGATCATCGCGAGCCTGTCGCGCTACCTCAAGCAGTTCGCCGACCGCATCGAGGACCTCTCCCTCAAAGACGTCTCCGCCCGCCTCGCCCGATGGTTCCTGGCCACGGCCCGGGAGAAGGGTCGCGACTTCTGGGACCTGGAGATCACCAAGGGCGAGCTCGCGAGCCAGATCGGCACCGTGAGCGAGACCCTCTCGCGCACCCTGCGCAAGTTCCAGGACGCCGGGTGGCTCCAGGTGCGCGGCCGCTTCGTCAAGATCCTCGACAAGGAGGCCCTGGAGGGTGTCTCCCAGGGCCAGGGCGAGGCGTAGCGAGCGGTCAGCGGTAAGCTGTCAGCGGTCACCGGTCAGCCGTCACCCGTCACCCGTCACCCGTCACCCGTCACCCGTCCCACCCCGTTGACCTCCGTCAAGGAAAGCGGAGCGTTCTGGTCTATAATGGAGGGGTACGATCCGCAGACGGAGGTGAATCATGTCCAAGTGCCCCGGTCAGGACACCCAGCAGTGGGGGTTCGACGCGATCTTCGACGTGGAGTGCCCGAAGTGCGGCCGCCCCATCGAGTTCTTCAAGGACGAGGTGCGGCACCGCTGCAAGGGCTGCAGCGAGGTGGTCTTCAACGACCGCATGGACCTGGGGTGCGCCAAGTGGTGCCCCTCCGCCGCCTCCTGCGTGGGCCCGGAGAACGTGAAGGCCCTGGAGGTCAACGAGCAGCGCAAGGCCCGGCGGGACGACCTGCGCCTGCTGCTCGAGCTCGTCCCCGAGGAGGCGGAGGCCGCCAAGGACCTCTTCAAGACCCTGTACTCGGAGTACCCCGGCGAGGACCGGCTCTTCGACACCAACCGGCTCTACACGGTGCAGGAGCGCGACCCCGTGCTATTCGAGGAGGCGAGCCGGTGGTTCCGGGCCTTCCTCGCCGAGAAGGCCGCGATCGAGGCGCGGGAGGCGAAGGCCCGGGAGCGCACCGAGGAGATGCTCAAGCACGACCAGCGGAAAAGGCCCGCGGAGCCTTCTTCCACCGGGGAAAATGTTGCTTGACACCCCTCGGAATCCTGGGCCATCCTGCCGCCCGATCCTAGGGCCGAGCGCCCAGCCAACCAGAAGGAGGAAGCCCGACATGTCTTATGTGATCACCGACAAGTGCGAGAAGTGCGGCGACTGCGTTGAGGAGTGCCCGGTCGAGGCGATCAGCGAGGGCGAGGACAAGTACGTCGTCGATCCCGACACCTGCGTCGACTGCGGCACCTGCGCCGAGGTCTGCCCGGTGGGGGCCGCCGTGCCCGAGGACGAGGCCTGATCGCAGCCGCGCCTGCAGGTTTCCCGAGCCGGGGCTGACCGCCCCGGCTCTTTTGTTTGGTGCCCCGTGAGCGACCTCACTCCCCCAGCCGGGCCCGTGCGGGAGCGCCTCCGGGTCCAGGGCATCGTCCAGGGCGTCGGGTTCCGCCCCTTCGTGCTCCGGCTCGCCCGCGAGCTCGGGCTCACCGGCCGGGTGGAGAACACGAGCCGGGGCGTGGAGATCGAGGCCCAGGGCAGCCCCGGGGCCCTCGCCGACCTCCGCGCCCGCCTCGCGTCGTCACCGCCGCCCATGGCCGCGGTGTTCTCCGTGGAGTCCGAACCGCTCCCCCCGCGGCCGGGGGAGGACCGGTTCGAGATCCGCGCGAGCCGGGTGGACCCGGTCGCCTCCGCCGTGATCCCCCCCGACATCGCCACCTGCCGGGCCTGCCTCCGGGAGCTCGCCGACCCCGCCGACCGGCGGGCCGGCTACCCCTTCCTCAACTGCACCGACTGCGGGCCCCGCTACTCCATCATCGCGTCGATCCCCTACGACCGGCCGCGCACGTCCATGGCCGGCTTCGCCATGTGCGCCGCGTGCGCGGCGGAGTACGGCGACCCGGACGACCGCCGCTTCCACGCCCAGCCCAACGCCTGCCCGGCGTGCGGGCCCCGCCTCGCGCTGCGGGGCCCCGCCGGGGAGGAGCGGGCGGGAGACCCGCTGGAGGCCGCGGTGAGCTGCCTCCGGGAAGGAGGCGTCGCCGCGCTCCTCGGGCTCGGCGGCTTCCACCTGGCGTGCGACGCGCTCTCCGAGGCCGCCGTCTCCGAGCTGCGCCGCCGGAAGGCCCGGCCCGCCAAGCCCCTGGCCGTCATGGTCCCGGACCTCGACGCCGCCCGGGCGCTGGCCGTGCTCGACGCCGACGCGGAGGCGCTGCTGACCGGGCCGAGGGCGCCGATCCTGCTGGCCCCGGCCCGCCCCGGCTCGGGCCTCGCGCCCTCCGTGGCCCCGGGCCAGGACCGGGTGGGGGTCTTCCTCCCCTACACCCCGCTCCACCACCTCCTCTTCCGCCGCGGGGGCTTCCCCGCCCTGGTGATGACCAGCGGGAACCGCAGCGACGAACCCATCCTGGCCACGTGGGAGGAGGCCCGGGAGCGCCTGGCGGGCGTGGCCGACCTCTTCGTGCTCCACGACCGCCCGATCCTCCACCGGGTCGACGACAGCGTCGTCAAGGCGATGCCCTCGGGCCCGGTGGTGCTGCGCCGCGCCCGGGGGTACGCCCCGGCCCCGGTGCCCCTGGCCAACCCCCGGGGCGGGGCGCTCCTCGCGCTGGGTGCCGAGCTGGGCGCCGCGGTCTGCGTCGTGCGGGGCCCCTACGCCTACGGCGGGCCCCACGCGGGCGACCTGAAGAACCTCGAAACCGAGGAGGCCTACCGGGCGGGCATCCGCCACCTCCTCGACCTGCTCCGGGTGGAGCCCGACCGCGTCGCGTGCGACCTGCACCCCCAGTACGTGTCGAGCCGGGTCGCCCGGGAGTGGGAGGCCAGGGGCGTGGAGGTGGTGCGGGTCCAGCACCACGAGGCCCACGCCGCGGCATGCATGGCCGAGCACGGCGTCGAAGATGAGGGCCTGGCCCTTGCCCTCGACGGCCTCGGCCACGGGCGGGACGGCACGGTGTGGGGGGGCGAGATCCTGGCGGGCCGGCCCGGCGCGTTCCGGCGGGTCGCCCACTTGGCGACGGTGCCCCAGCCCGGCGGCGACCGGGCCGCCCGGGAGCCCTGGCGCATGGCCGCGAGCCACCTCCGCCGCCTCCGGGGGCCGGGGTGGAGGGACCTGCCCCTGCGCTGCTTCCGCACCCGCCCCCCGGGCGAGCTCGACGGCCTCGAGGCCATGATCGCCCGGGGGGTCATCGCGCCGGCCACCAGCTCCTGCGGCCGCCTCTTCGACGCCGCGGCGGCGGTGCTCGGCTTCGCCGGCGCGCTCCGGTACTCGGCCCAGGCCGCGATGGAG
>CAZGRT010000262.1:0-4136 GCA_964528225.1 uncultured Thermodesulfobacteriota bacterium
GGCTCTCCGGCGGCTACTACACGGCCCTGGCGGCGGACGAGATCGTCGCCCTGCCCACGGCCCTGGTGGGGAGCGTCGGGGTCTTCGTCGCCAAGTTCGACGCATCCGGGCTCCTCGACCGGTGGGGTGTGCGCAGCGAGATCACCAAGTCGGGGCCGCAGAAGGACCTCTTGAGCCCGATGCGCCCCCTGTCCGACGAGGAGCGCCAGACCCTGGACGAGATCGTGGGCGATCTGCGCGACCGCTTCGTGGCGACCCTCATGGCCAGCCGGCCGGCGCTGACCGAGGCGGACCTCGCGGCGGTCGCCACGGCGGCGCCGTTCTCGGCGACCCGGGCCCTCGAACTGCACCTCGTGGACCGCCTCGCTTACCCCGACGACGCCTTCCGTCTGGCTCTGGAGCGCGCAGGCCTCGAGCGGGGGCGCCTCGTGGCGTACCGGGCATCCGAACCCGAGGGGGGAGGCCCCTACGCGCTCTGGGCCCTGGCCTCCCTCCTCGGCCAGGGGCCCGTCTTCCTCGACCCGTCCTGGGTCGAGGAGGCGCTCGCCGCGGAAGTGAGCTACTGAGCGGCGGCGCGTGCATCGGGTGCTCCGCGGGAGAATCATGGGGATGATCGGCGGCGTGCTCGTCGGAGTCCTGGCCCTTCTGGCCGTTTGGGTCCTGGCGGGGATCGTTCCCACCTTGGGCATCGAGGAACCGTCCTACCGGGTGCTGGAGGAGCGGGACGGCTACGAGCTCCGGAGGTACGAACCCCGCCTGGAGGTGGAGGCCCGGGTACGCGGAGGGTACGAGGAGTCCCTCGGACGGGGCTTCCGGGTGCTCTTCCGCTACATCTCCGGGGAGAACCAAGGGTCCGCGAAGATCGCCATGACCGCCCCCGTGCTCCACCAAGACGAGGAGGACGGCGGCGGAGCCGCCGCCCACCGAGTCGCCTTCGTCCTCCCCTCCCGCGTCCGGCAACGGGGAGCGCCCCTGCCGAGGGAAGCCGACGTGCGGATCGTGCAGGTGGAGGAGCACACCGCGGCCGCTCTGCGGTTCTCGGGTTACGCCACGGAGAGGCGCACCGCGGAGAAACGTTCCGAGCTCCTGGCGCGGGTGCGGCGGGACGGCCTCCGGATCGCAGGCCCGGCCCGCCTCGCCCAGCACAATCCCCCCTGGACGCCCCCGTTCCTGAGGCGCAACGAGATTCTACTGCCGGTGGAGTAGAGCCCCGTCGGACGGCCCCGCACGGGGCTCCCCGCCTCCGCGCGTCCCCGCGGCCGGACCCGGCCCGTCACGACACGGGAGAACCCTCAGCGCAGCAGGGACGGCAGCCAGGTGGTGAGCGGCGCCCAGTAGGAGATCAGGGCGAGGTCGAGGAGGAGGACGGCGAGGAAGGGAAGCACGCGGCGGCTCACCGAGCCGAGGGAGTCGCCGGAGATGGAACAGGACACGATCAGGCATATCCCCATGGGCGGGGTGAGCATCCCGATGGCCAGGTTCACCACGACGATCGCCCCGAGTTGGACCGGGTCGATCCCGAGGCTCGGCACCAGGGCCGAGATCACCGGCACGAGGAGGATCAGGGCCGCCGTGGTCTCCACGAAGGTTCCCGCGATCAGAAGCACCGCGTTCACCAGGAGTAGCAGCACGGCGGGGTTCTCGGTGAGCGCGAGGAGAGCGCCGGCCATCCGGCCCGGAAGGTCCTCCACCGCCGCGATCCACGAGAACACGGCCGCCGTTGCGATGAGGAACATGACCACGGAGGAGATCACGGCCCCCTCGCGGAACAGCCGGGGCAGATCTCGGACCCGGAGTTCCCTGTACCCGAAGAGCCCCACCAGCAGAGCGTAGACCACGGCCACCGCCGCCGACTCCGTGGCGGTGAACACCCCGAACAGGATCCCCCCGAGGATGATGGCGGGTGCGCCGAGGGCCGGCAGCGCCCGGCCCGCCGCACGCCACACTTCGCGGGCGGAGAAGCGGGCGGTGGCGGCGTATCCCCGTCGCCGCGAGATCAGGGAGGACACGGCGATGAGACTCGCGCCGATGAGCAACCCCGGTAGGATCCCGGCAGCGAACAGCCCGCCGATCGAGACCCCGGTGAGGAAGCCGTAGATGATCATGGGGATCGACGGGGGGATCACGACGCCGATGGACCCTCCGGAAGCCTGCACCGCGGCCGCGAAGTCCGAGTCGTAGCCCGCGCGCTTCATGGCCGGGATCAGGATGGAGCCGACGGCCGCCGCGTCGGCCGCAGCCGACCCCGAGATCCCGGCGAAGAACATGGCCGACACCACGGCCACGGCCGCCAGCCCTCCGGGAAGCCAGCCCACCAGGGCGTTGGCCAGGTCCACGATGCGCCGGCTGATGCCCCCGCTCTCCATCAACACGCCCGCGAACATGAAGAGGGGCACCGCCAGGAGGTGGAAGGAGTCGGCGCCCGCGAAGAGGCGCTGGGCCGCCACCATGAGGGGAAAGGTCCCCTTCGCCGCGATCGCGGCGAGGGACGCGACGGCGATGGCCACCGCGATGGGGGCATTGAGAACCAGCAGGATCAGCAGGACCGCGAGGAGGATCTCGGCGGTCACGTTCGACCGCCCTTCCGCACGTCGCGCACGAGCAGGGCGACGCCGTGCACGGCGAACAGGAGCCCGCTGACGGGAACCGCCAGGTGCGGGAGCCACTTGGGGAGTTGCAGTGCCGGAGATATCTGGTGGCGCACGAAGTACGCGAACCGGAACCCTTCGACCGTCATCACGGCGAAGAGCGCCAGTGCGGCGACGTGCACCGCGAGCAGCGCGGCCCGGCGGGCCGTCGGCGCCAGCCGCGCGGAGAGCGCGTCGATGCCGGGGTGCGCGCCGCGGCGGTACGCCACGGTGGCACCGAGGAAGCTGAGCCAGACGAGGAGGTAGCGCGCCAGTTCCTCGGACCAGAAGAGGGAATGGTTTAGGGCGTAGCGGCAGAACACCTGGAGCGCGACGAGCGCGCTCATGGAGACGCCGAGGACCACCAGCGCACCCTCGGCCCAGCGGTTGAGCCCCCGGCTCAGGGTCTCGAGGAAGCCCACGGGGCGTTCCCGTCCGGGCTCGCTCCGGCCCGGGACTCCACGATCAGCGGGTCGCCTCCATGACGCGGCGGAGCAGATCCTGCACCCGCGGTTCCCGGAAGAGTTCCATGTCCTTGAGGCCGGCGACCCGCGCCCGGAACGAGTCCACGTTCGGCTTCTCCTCGATCTGCAGCCCCTTCTCCCGCAGGAGCGCGAGGCGCTGCATGTCCTTGGCCCGGTTGTCGCTGCGCTGGAACCGGGCGGCCTGGGCCATCGCCGACTGGAGCAGTTCCTGGGTCTTGGCGTCCAGGGTCTTCCACCACGCCAGGGATGCCACGTCGATGTGGCCCGAGTACACGTGCCGCGTGAGGGTCATGTACTTCTGGACTTCGTACATCTTGTAGACCTCGGCCACCCAGAGCGGATTCTCCTGCCCGTCGATGACCCGCTGCTCGAGTTCCGTGTAGATCGGCCAGGGCATCGGGGTGGGGTTCGCGCCGAGCGCCTGCCAGATGGCCTTGTGAAGGGCCGACTCCATGACCCGGATCTTCAACCCGGCCACGTCGTCCGCGGTCTTCACCGGCTTTCGGCTGTTGGTGAGGTGGCGAAAGCCGTTCTCGGAGAAGGCGAGGCCCTTGAAACCGGAAGTCTCCAGCGACGCTAGGATCTCCTGCCCCAGGGGGCCGTCCAGAATGCGGTCGGCCTGCCACTCGTCCTTGAACAGGAAGGGGTAGTCGATCACCCGGACGATGGGATCGAAGGTGTCGAAGGGGCCGGTCGTGATGATCCCCATCTCCACGGTGTTCATCTGGATCTGCTGGAGGATCTCGGTCTCGCTCCCCAGGGAAGCCGAGTGGTGGATCTTGATCGCGATTTCACCCCCGGAGCGCGACTCCACGATCTCCTTGAACTTCTCCGCCGCGACGTTCTGCGCCGAACCCGGCTTCGTGACGACGGCCAGGTTGACCTGGAGGGCGGCGGCCGCGGGCGTCGCCAGGGTGGCCGCGAGAACGAGGGCGAGCCGGGCGGGAGAAGCACTCATGGCCGATTCCTCCTGGATGGGGGGCTGAGGCGAACCGGGCGAACAAAGCGAGCCCGGGACGGTTTC
>CAZGRT010000263.1:0-7454 GCA_964528225.1 uncultured Thermodesulfobacteriota bacterium
ACCCCCCCCGCCCCCTCGCCCGTCCCCTCCGGGCTGCCGGCCCCGCCGCCCCGGGTCGGGGGCGGGATGCGGCCCCGGATCGACTCCCCGGCCCGGCGCCCGTGGGCGTCCGGGCCCGGGCGGGTCTGGGTCGGGGGGGCGGGGGTGGCCCGGGCGGTCTCGTCCCGGGAGACCTGCTCCCGGATCCGCTTGAGGCGCTCGGCGAGGCGCTGCTCCAGGAACTCGTCCCGGGGGGCGGCCTCCTTCTCGGGAGGGGCGACGCCCACCGTCTTCTCCGCCGGGCGCGGCGCGGGCTTGGCCGGGGCGGGCTTGGCCGCAGGGGCCGGCGCCGCCGGCTTGGGGGCGGGTTTGGCGGCCGGGGGCGGCGGAGCCGGTTTGGGGGGCGCTGCCGGCTCCGGGGACGGCGGAGGCCCGGGCGGGCCCTTGGTTCCCTCCGGCGGTCCCTTGACCGCGAGCTCCACCATGTGGATGGGAGCGTAGAAGGTCCGGTCGGGCTGGGCGATCCGGAAGCGGCCGAAGGCGGTGAGAAGGCCGATGTGCAGCAGGACGGACGCGGCGACGGCCACCCAGAGGCCCCGGGCGCGCTCGTCGCCGTAGAGCCCGGGGTAGCGGTACAGCCTCACCGCATCTCCAGCGGCTCGGTGACCATCCCCAGGCGCTCGATGCCCCCCTTCTTCATCTCCGCCATGACCCGGACGACGACGCCGTAGGGCACGTCCTTGTCGGCCCTCAGGTAGGCGTCCTTGTTGGCCTTGCGGGCGTAGATGGCACCCATCTTCTCCCCGAGCGCCTCCACCGACACCGGGGTGCTCCCCACGAACACCTGTCCGCTCCGGTTGACGGTGACCACCAGGAGGTCCGCCTCGGCGGGGAGGTCCGTGGCCACCACCTTCGGGAGCGCCACGTCCACGCCCTGCTGGATCATGGGCGCGGCCACCATGAAGATGATGAGCAGCACGAGCATGATGTCCACGAGGGGCACCACGTTGATCTCCGACAGGGTGTGTCGGCCCCCGCGGGAAGGGCCGGCGGGGGCGTTCACGCGCCCTCCCCCTGGGACGTGGAGCTGTGGTGGCTCACGATGTTCAGGAATTCGGCCGAAAAGGCCTCCATCTCGGTGGACAGGATCTTGATCGAGTTGTTGCAGTAGTTGTAGGCCACCACCGCCGGGATGGCGGCCGCGAGGCCCGTGGCGGTGGCGATCAGGGCCTCGGAGATGCCCGGGGCCACCACGGCGAGGTTGGCCGACCCCATGGCCCCGATCTCGCGGAACGAGTCCATGATGCCCCACACGGTGCCGAACAGGCCCACGAACGGGGCGGCGCTGGCCACGGTCGCGAGGAAGATGAGCATGCGCTCGAGCCGGGTCACCTCCGCGTCGGCGGTCAGGCGAAGGGTGCGCTGCACGCTCTCGATGCGGCCCACCTCCAGGGTGAGGTCGTCCTCGTCGGCGGGGCCGGTGGCGTCGAGGAACTGGGCGCGGGTGCGCTTCCATTCGCGGTAGCCCGCGCGGAAGATCTCGGCCAGCGGGCTCTGGGTGAGGTCCCGGGTCGCCGCGAGGGCGCTGTGGAAGTTCTTGCTCGACCAGAAGAGCTCCAGGAACTCGCGGCTCTCCCGGGAGGCGCTCCGGATCACCCGGTACTTGTACAGGATGATCGCCCAACAGAACACCGAGCAGAGGACGAGCACCAGGAGCACTCCGCCCACCACCGGTCCGGTGGCGAAGGCCATGGTCAGGATCGAACTGGGGGCTCCGAAGTTGTGCACGGGAGGGGACTCCTCTGAGGCGGGACCTGCGGGGCGATTGAAGATAGAATCCGGCCCGTGGCAGTGTCAATGCCGATCGGCCGGGACGTGGTTTCCCGGCGGGCGGCGGCCCCGGGTCTGCGGGAGGTGAGGGGATGGAGGTACGGGTCATCGGTGCGGTGGTCGCGGCGGCCCTGGGCGCCTTCGTGGGAAGCTTCCTCAACGTGGTGATCTACCGGCTTCCCCGGGGGGAGTCGGTCTCCTTTCCCCCCAGCCACTGCCCGACGTGCGGCGCCGGCATCCGGGCCCGGGACAACGTGCCGGTCTTCGGCTACCTCGTGCTGCGGGGGCGCTGCCGGGACTGCTCCGCCCCGATCTCGCCGCGCTACCCCCTGGTCGAGGGCCTCATGGCCGCGCTGTCGCTGGGCCTGTGGGCGCGGTTCGGGCTCTCTCCCTCCTTCGGCGTGTTCTTCGTGTTCGTCGCCGGCCTCGTGGCCGTGACCTTCATCGACCTCGACCACCGGATCATCCCGGATTCCCTGAGCCTGGGAGGGGTGGTCGTGGGGTTCGCCGCCTCCTTCCTCACCCCGGTGGGCTGGCTCGCCAGCCTGGCCGGCATCGGGCTGGGGGGCGGTGTGCTCCTCGCCGTCGCCGGGGGGTACTACCTGCTCACCCGCCGCGAGGGCATGGGGCTCGGGGACGTCAAGCTTCTCGCCGCCATCGGGGCGTTCCTCGGCTGGCAGGCGGTGCTCTTCACGGTCCTCGTCTCTTCCCTGACCGGCTCGGCGGTGGGGCTCTCCCTGGCGGCCCTTAGGAACACCGGGCTCAGGCTGGAGGTCCCCTTCGGCCCCTTCCTGGCCCTGGGGGCCTGTGCGTGGGTCTTCGCCGGGCCGGAGGCGGTGGAATGGTATCTGGGCTGGATCCGGTAAAGGTGCCGGCGGCAGACGCCGAACAAAAGGGGGGACAGGGCGACCGCACTTCTGGTAGTAAGGCGGCGCAGCGGATCGGGGCGGGAGGCACTTCGGCATGGAGGAACGAGGGACGATGAGGGGAGGCGTTTCCCGACGGACATTCTGTCGGCTGCTCGGTGCGTCGATGCTCTGGCCGGCCTCCACGGCCCTGGCTGTGCAGGGGCCGCGCCGGCGCGAACTGCGCATGGCGAACCTACACACCGGCGAAGACCTCGACCTGATCTACCGCACCGGCGACGCCTACGACCCGGCCGCGGTCCGGGAGATCAACCATTTCCTGCGCTGCCCGCACACCGGCGAGGTGGCCGACATCGACCTGGCGGTGGTTGACCTCCTCTGGGACGTGTCCCGGCGAGCGGGTCCGGCGGGCCGTGTCCAGATCATCTCCGGCTACCGCTCCCCGGAGTACAACGAGTACCTGCGCCAGAAGGGGCGCCAGGTGGCCAAGCACAGCCTCCACATGGAGGGCCTCGCCATCGACTTCGCGGTGCCCGGCGTCCGTCCGCGCCGCCTGGCGCGGATCGCCCGGGAGTTGGCCGCGGGCGGCGTGGGCACCTACCCGGACTTCGTGCACATCGACAGCGGGCCCGTCCGGTACTGGTAGGCCCGGCCGCGCCGCCGGGCGCGGCTTCCTTCCCCGCGGAGAGGCGTGCTAGCCTACCTCGTCCGCGTCCCCTCGTGCCGGGTTCGACGTCCCATGGAAAGCCTCCGCTTCTTCATCCAGACCTTCGGCTGTCAGATGAACGACCACGACAGCGAGGTCCTGGCGCGCCTGCTGGAGCACGAGGGCCACCGCGAGGCCGCGGCCGCGGAGGACGCCGACCTGATCCTCCTCAACACCTGCGCGATCCGGGAGAAGGCCGAGCAGAAGGTCTACTCGCAGCTCGGCCGCTACCGGACCCTCAAGCGCCGGCGGCCCGGGCTCCTGCTCGGTGTGGGCGGCTGCGTGGCCCAGGGGGAGGGGCGCCGGGTGCTGCGCAGGGCCCCCTACGTCGACCTGGTCTTCGGCACCCAGACGCTGCACGAGGTGCCGGAACTGGTGCGCACCGCCGCGGAGCAGAGGCGGCAGCTCGTGTCCACCCGGCTGGGGGAGGACCCGGCCGCCCTGCAGGCGCTCTACGCTCACGCGCGGGGGAGGGGGCCGAGGGCCTACGTCACCGTCATGCAGGGCTGCGACAACTTCTGCGCCTACTGCGTCGTCCCCCACGTGCGGGGCCGGGAGGTGTCCCGCCCCCCCGAGGAGGTGGTCGCCGAGGTGGAGCGCCTCGCCTCGGACGGCGTGGTGGAGGTCACCCTTCTGGGGCAGAACGTCAACTCCTACGGGCGGCGGCCCGCCGGGGACGTGGCGTTCCCGGAACTGGTGCGTCGGGTCGCCCGGGTGCCGGGGGTGCGGCGCATCCGCTTCACCACGAGCCACCCGAAGGACCTCTCGGAGGACCTGATCCGGTGCTTCGCCGAGGTGCCCGAGCTCATGCCCCACCTCCACCTCCCGCTGCAGTCCGGGTCGGACCGGGTGCTGGAGGGGATGCGCAGGCACTACTCCCGGACCCGGTACCTGGAGCTCGTCTCGCGACTTCGGCGTGAGCGGCCGGGCCTGGCCCTCACCTCCGACATGATCGTGGGGTTTCCCGGGGAGACCGCGGAGGACTTCCAGGATACCCTCGGCGTCATGGAGGAGGTGGTCTTCGACGGGCTCTTCAGCTTCAAGTTCTCCCCCCGGCCGGGAACGGCGGCGGCGGACCTCCCGGGAGCGGTGCCGGAGGAGGTCAATGAGGAGCGTTTGGCGGTCCTGCAGTCGTTGCAGCAGACCCACACGCTGCGTCGCAACCGGGAACTGGAGGGGCGGTTGCGCCCCGTGCTCGTCGACGGGGAGAGCAAGGCCGGCGGGGGCCAGGTGGTGGGGCGGACGCCCGAGAACAAGATCGTCAACTTCGAAGGGCTGGCGGAGTGGGTCGGCCGGGAGGTCCCCGTGCGCATCCTGAGGGCGGCGGTAAACTCCCTGGTGGGCGAGTCGGCCGGGGAGCCGGCGTGAGGCCGATCGGGGAACCGGCGGGGCGCGGCGCGGGCCGCGGGACAGGAGGCGACCGTTGTACGTGGAGATGAAGGTCTCGGGCGTGGCCCTGGACCCCCAGAGCAAGAGCCCCGTGGTGCTCCTGAAGGACACGGAGCAGCACTACACGCTCCCCATCTGGATCGGCGTCCTGGAGGCCGCTGCCATCGCCTACGCGCTGGAGGGCGTGGAGCCCCCGCGCCCGATGACCCACGATCTCCTGAAGATGGTGCTCGAGGAGGTCGGTGCCCGGGTGCCGCGCATCGACGTGGACTCCCTGGAGGAGAACGTGTTCCGGGCCAAGCTCCACCTGGAGTTGCCGGGCGGGGGCAAGCGGCTCCTCGACTGCCGGCCCTCCGACGCCCTGGCACTGGCGCTGCGGGTCGGGGCGTCGGTGTTCGCCGAGGAGAAGGTACTCCGGCGGGCGAGCACGGTGCAGGTGAAGGAGGGCGGCGAGCAGGGAGAGTCGCAGGGGGACGACCCGTGGAAGGAGTTCCTCGAAGGGCTCGACCCCGACGCCTTCGGCAAGTACAAGATGTGAGGGTGGGCAGCATGGAGAGTCCGTACTGGGGCAGGAGATACCGTTTCGGGCCGGCCTTCGCCCAGCCGCCGCGGGCGGGGGAGGGGCCGGGCGCCACGCCGCGGCGTCTGCGGGAGATCCTCGACCTCATCCCGGCCGAGGTGGCGGACCGCTTCTCCGGCTGCGGTTCGCCGATCCCGGAGGCCATCGAGGGGCGCCGGATCCTCGACCTGGGGTGCGGCACGGGTCGGGACGTCTTCCTGTGCGCGGCGCTGGCCGGGCCGGGCGGGTGGGTGCTGGGGATGGACCGGGAGGACGACCTCCTGGCCGTGGCCCGGAGCCACGTCGAGGGGGCCATGGCGAGCTTCGGGCACCCGGAGCCGACGGTGGCCTTCCGGAAGGGCCAGATCGAGAACCTGGAGCACGCCGGCCTCGAGGACGAGGGGTTCGACGTCGTCATCTCCAACCGGGCGCTCAACCTGGTGCCCGACAAGCTGCGGGTGCTGCGGGAGGTCTACCGGGTGCTGAAGACCGGCGGCGAGTTCTACTTCGCCGACGTGTACTCGGACCGGCGCGTCCCCGAGGGGGTCGCGGGCGACCCCCAACTGGGCCGCGAGCACCTGGGCGGGGCCCTCTACGTGGGGGACTTCGTGCGGCTCGCGCGGCGGGCGGGCTTCGCCGACCCCAGGATCGTGGAGCGCAGCCCCCTGGGGCTCGCCGACCCCGACCTCGAGGCCCGGCTCGGCGGCGTGGTCTTCTGGGCGGTGACCTTCCGGCTGTTCAAGGTCCGCGGGCTGGAGGAGGGGGAGGAGGACTACGGGCAGGCCGCGCGGTACCTGGGCACGATCCCAGGCTGCCACCACCACTTCCGCCTGGATGCGGAGAACCCGTTCGAGGCCGGACGCACGGTGCGCATCGGGGGCAACACCGCCCGCATCCTGCGAACCTCGCGCCTCGCGCCCCACTTCCAGGTGGTGGGGGACGACGCGGTGCACTTCGGCCCCTTCGGGCGGTAGGAACGGGCCCTCGGGTGTCCCGCCCCGCGGGGATCACTCCTCCCAGGGCGGAAGCGCCAGCCGCAGCAGGGCCCCTTCGCAGGACGGCTCGACCCAGATGCGCCCGCCGAAGGAAGTCACCAGCCGCCGCGTGCCGTAGAGGCCGAGCCCGGAACCCTCCACGTCCCCGCTGTTCGAGCCCCGGCGGCCCCGCCGGAACAGGTGCTCCCGCTCTGCGGCGGGGATGCCCCGCCCGTTGTCCTGCACGTCCACCCGGATCTCCGAGCCCTCGCGCACGGCGCGAACCTCCACGTGGAGCGGGCGCTCCGCGCTGCGGTAGCGCACCGAGTTCACGAGCAGGTTCCACAGCGCGTCCCACAGGGGCGTGGGGGGAGCCTCCACGGCGTGGCCCCCCGCGTCCACGCACCAGGTGAAGGCCACGGCCGGGTGCGCCGCCCGCAGGGCCGTGAACAGGCGCTGGGCGAGGGGGGCGAGCTCCACGCGCTCGGGCCTCGGGGGGCCGGTGCGGGCCGTCTCCAGCAGCACGTCGAGCAGGGCGAACAACCGGTTGCCGACGTCGATGGAGTGGGTCAGGTGCTCCAGGGCATCCGCGGAGAGGCGGCCGGGCTTGAGCAGCGCGAGCTTGATGAAGCCCGTCATGGCGGAGAGCGACGAACGCACGTCGTGGGCGGCCATCCGGGCGGCGCTCTCGTACTCGTCCCGCTGGGTGCGCAGGGTGTCGATGGTGTCGAGGAGTCCCTGGACCCGGTCGCGGTCGCGGGTGAGGTCCCGGACGGTGACCGCCACGAACTCCGGGTCGGCGTCGTGGGGCGAGAGCCGCAGGGAGAGCACCCGGTGCTCGTCCGGGTCCGAGGGGTCGGCGCCCACGGCGATCTCCGCGGCACAGGGGCGGCCCCTCTGCCGGCACTCGAGGAGCAGCCGGCCCAAACACTGGCCCAGGGCCGGAGGCCCGATCTGGTGGACGGTCGTCCCCACCAGGGTGGAGCCGTGGAAGAAGGGTTGGGGCAGGCAGGAGCGGTGGGCGAGGATCCGGCCGTCGGCTCCGAGGAGGAACGCGGCGCCCTCGGGGAGGGCGGGCTCGGCGTCGAGTCGGGTCAGGTGTTCCGGGTCTTCACGCCTGGCGGTGGATCCCATGGTGTTCGACCTCGCTC
>CAZGRT010000264.1:0-19173 GCA_964528225.1 uncultured Thermodesulfobacteriota bacterium
GTCCGACGCGCCTGACGGGGACGTAGAAGATCTCCGGCGTCAGCCCATAGTGGAAAGTTATGTCAAACCAGCTCATCCGGCGCCGCATATGGAGATCAACAATAATCCCAGGGTCCACATGAGCCTGGGATGCGAGGAAAACCATCACGTACGGCTCGTCCAGCGGCTGGCCGTTGACGGTGACCTTGCCGTCCACGTTGCAGCAGGCCACGACGTCGCCGGGCAGGCCGATCACGCGCTTGATGAAGTCCTTCTCGCCGGCTCGTTTGATACCGACGAGGTCACCGACGGTGCGGCCGACGCGGGAGAAGACGCCGACGTCCGGGTCCGGCGGGTTCTCCACCGCCCAACTGTCGGTGCCCTCGAAGACGACGATCTCGCCCCGTTCCGGCGTACGCATGTCATAGATGATCTTATTTACGACGACACGGTCGCCGACCTGCAGGGTGTTCTCCATCGACCCGGAGGGGATGTAGAACGCCTGCAGCAGGAAGGTGCGGATGAGCACGGCGAGACAGAACGCGACGACGAGGAGCAGGGGCAGTTCCTGCCACAGCGGCATCCTCCCGCGCTTGCCGCGCCTGTTATCCCGGGCCAATGGCGACTGCGGCGCCAGGTGACCGGGTGCCGACAGTTCATACGCCCGATAGCCACCGCCACCGTCGGCCCCTTCACTCAAGCGGGAGGGCCGGTAGACGGGGTATGAATCGTCGCCGCGTTCCCCGCGGTCGTAGCCTGGTCGCGCGTCTGGGTGACGAAGTCCACCTTTCGTTCCTCAAAGGAGGTCTGGGCCACGACCATCGCCCCCGGGGCCGTCGAGGCGGCGTCGGATACCGCGCCGGCGAGCGCCGCCGCGGCAACGGCGAGTACGAGGGTGCTCCTCACGCTCCGTCGATGCATGGCATCCTCCTTTCCGTGGGTCATCGTGACGCGCCGGCAACGGCCGCCCCCGGGACGCCCCGCTGACGGTGCTTTGCCCGCGCTTCCGGGGCGGGCAGCGCAACTGTACCCGGAGAAGTCCGACTTTTCAAACAGGATCAGTGTGGGGTTCCACCCGTCCGCCCGGGGTGAATCCTCCGGGGTGCGGAGTTCGTCGGGTGTGGGGATCCGGTGTTCCTCGAAACCCGTTCACCCGCCCCAGAGGGTCGATGCGGGAGGAAGGGCCTTCGCGCGGGCCGATCAGGGAGGGCGGCGTCCGTCAGAACGCGATCGCCTTGTCCAGGTGGAGGCCGTGCCCCGTGAGGTAGAGCAGCATGCGCTTCACGTTGTCGGGCCTCACCTGTTGGCGGACCTGGTCCATCACGCCGGTGGGGTCGTGCGCCGTGGAGAAGGAGTAGATGTCCCTGCGGAAGGTGCGGCCGACGCCCTCTCCCCCGCACAGGAGGGGCTTGAACGCCGAGCCGCCGATGTAGATCGACTGGCCCGCGCGCGTCTCGATCGAGAGGATGATCTCGTAGCACTCCCCGGGCGCGAGTTCCCGGCTCAAGGTCACCTCGATGAAGTTTCCCTCACCCTGCGGCCCCGGGTAGCGGAAAGACTCGATCGCGAGGGGGGCCGTTATGCTGCAGGCGGAAAGCAGGAGCAGGAGCAGCGCGGTCGTCCGCTTCATGGAGGGTCCTCCGGAATCGAGTTCGGCCCCGGGGCCTGGCCCGGCCCTCCCCACGGGGGCGTCCCGCCGAGCGGGGGAGCGGAGTCTGACGAAGAGCCCGCCCGGCCGGCATGGTAACAGCCGCGTCCCGGACCGCGAAGGCGAATCGTCTGCTCCGGCCGGCTCGAGGGTTTCCTTCGGGCATTGGCCCCCATCGAGTGTAGTATAGACTTCGGAAACGGAACGGCCGGTCCGGCCGGCCGCGAGTCCATCCGAGGGATGGGGAAGGAGAGGACGAGATGAGACGGAGATGGTGGCTGGGATTGCTGGCCGCGCTGCTGGCCGGCACCGCATACGCGGCGCCGGTGCGGTACGAACTGCCGACGCCGGGCGTGGTCTGAGGGAGCACTGCCGCGCGTGCCCGTGAGGCCGTGAAGGGAGTTCCCGCCGTGACGTCCGCCGAGGCGGACATGAACCGCCACGTGATGACCGTGGGTTTCGACGACGAAGCCACGAAACTGGACGCGATCATCAAGGCCCTGAACGACGCCGGCTACATGGTCGGCGAGCCCAAGAAGCTCGACTAGGGTTGATGGGGAAGGGGGGGCCCGGCCCGTCGGAAGTCCGGCGGGCCGGGAGGGGTGTTCGTTCCCCTATGTCGGAAGCAAAATACACAACCGGCGTTTGGCGGTGCGGGGGCGTCTCGGGACAAAGTCGCCGACGAACGCGGACTTAGGACTTTTTCTCACCTCGAATCTTGCCGGGCACGCAGCCTGCAAGACCACCAGGACAGGCTTGCCGGGGCGAGTCGGGACCGTGAGCCACGGTCTCTGTGCTGGTGGGCGATACCAGATCGAGCCTCGGCAGCGTGCGGCCCCTGCGGGATCCCCCCCCGAGGGGCCGAGCTATTTGACCGACCGAAATCAAACGGCGTAACCGGATCACGCCCCCGGCGTACAGGGGACAACGTCGTCCTGTGCGGGAGTCGTACGATGATGATGCGTTCCTGGAAGCGTACCCGGCTCTGGCTGTCCGTCGCGACGGCTCTCGCGTTCGCGGGGATCGCCTTCGGGGCTCCGGTCGACGCGGAATTGAGGAAGAGGGCGGAGCAGGGCGAACCGGAAGCCCAGTACCTCATGGGGGTGGCGCACTCCAAGGGCGAAGGGGCTGTGCGCGACGACGTGGAGGCGGCCGGGTGGTTCATCCGCGCCGCGGAAGGGGGGCATCCGGAGGCGCAGTTCATTCTCGGACTCCTGTACAGCAGCGGTCTCGGCGTCCCCCAGGACGACGTGATGGCGCTCATGTGGCTCCGCGTTTCGGCGGCCTGGAGCGCGGGCGAGGACAGGGCGTTGGCGATGAGCCTGGCGGACGGCATCTCCATCCGGATGAGCTCGGCGCAAATCGAGGAGGCCGAGCGCCGGGCGGTTCGGTGCCTGCCCCCTTCGGATTCGTAGCCCGCCGCTTTTCCGGATGTTCCCTTGGCCTTTTCGGGCTGCTATCCTGATCGAGATCTTTCGAGACATCGCTTGGCGCGGACGAGGCGCGGGGTGTTACAGACCTCCGGGGCAGGCCCCTCGTGGCCGAGGGGCGAAAGGAGCGACGCATGGCACAGGACAAGGACAACCGTGCGTACTACAACCTCGAAGGCGGTCAGCGATACCTGGTGGAGAAGGGCGGGGAGGTGAAGGCGGTCGCGCCGGGCCTGCGGCTGGTCGAGGCGACGGACGCCGAGACGCAGGCGTTCCAGAAGAGGGCCGCCCGCAAGAAGGCTCCCCGGGAGTACGGCCTGCCGGTGTAGGCCCCTCGGCCGGTCCCTCCTCGAGTCCCCATCTTCGAATCCGGCGGGGGGTGATGCGGAACAGGCATCTTTCGGACTTTCCGATCTCACGCGAGGCGGCCGGGTTCGGGTTGCCGCTCGCAGCCGGGCTCGCGGTGCTGCTCGTGCTCGTCCTTGCCGGGGCCGGCTCGTCCCAGGAGCCCGACCGGGAGGCGCTTCGGGCCCGGGCTCAGGGGGGCGACGCCGCCGCGGGGTTCCAACTCGGCTTCGCCTACGACATGGGGTTGGGGGGCCGGCCGGATGACGCCGAGGCCGTGCGCTGGTATCGGATGGCCGCGGAGAAGGGGCTCGCGGACGCCCAGTACAACCTCGCGGTGATGTACGACGGCGGGGAAGGCGTGGACAGGGATCCGGTAGAGGCGGCCCGCTGGTACCGCGAAGCCGCCGAGCAGGGCCACGGCCTGGCGCAGCTCAACCTCGGGGCGGCCTACGGAGACGGGCAGGGCGTGCCCCGCAGCTACGCCCAGTCGTACGTATGGCTGAGCCTGGCGGCGGAGCGCCTGGAGGGGGACGACCGGGAGGTCGCGCTCCGGAACCGGGAGACCGCTGCCTCGCGCCTGACCACGGGCCAACTGGCGGAAGCGGAGAGGCTCGTCCGGGAGTGGCGGCCGAGGAGGGCGGGCACCCGCGAGTAGCCGGGGGACCTCGGGAAGGGGCCGGCTCAGCGCTCCGAGCGCCTCCAGCGGTCGTTGTCCCGGATCCGTTCCTCGAGGTCGAGGAGCTCGCCCTCGAGGAACCGCACGAGCCGCTCGTCGCCGGCGCCGCGGGCGGCGTCTAGCCTCTCCAGGATCACGTTTCTCTCCTCCCACAGGCGCAGCTGCTCGTCGGCGAAACTCCTCTCGCGAACCCGGGTCTCGGCCTCGCCGGCGCCGGCGGTGTCGATGCCGGCGACGAGGCACTCGCTCTCGGTCAGCACTTTCACGCCCGCCAGCCGGTCCGATATCCCCGGCCCCAGCTCCGAGGTGATCTCGACGGCCAGCTTCTCGAACCGCTGCAGCTCCAACTCCCCGGCCCGGTCCGTGAACAGGATCCGGCCTTCCGCGTCGCGGCCCACGACGACGAACCGGTGTCGGCAGGTCACCGCCGTCGGGTTCTCCACGGTGGCGAGGCAGGACAGGAGGGTTCGGCCTTCCTCTGCCCGGACCTCGTAGGATTCGACGGTGATCCGGATGTCCTGCCAGCGTCCGTCCTCCGCGCGCCCCGGGAGCGCGGCCGCCGGAAGCAGGAGGAGCGCGAGCACGAGGGAGCGGAGGCCGCGGCCTCCGCCACGGCGGTCGGACAGCCGCACCTCGGCCCTCCCGTGTCCCGGGCGTTCCGGCGCCGAGGTCAACTCTCCCCCAGCTCCCGTTCGCGGATCCGGTGTTCCACGACCTCCTGGGCCTCCCGGAGCGCACGGCTCAACGCGACGGGGAATTCCGGCGGGGAGCGGAGGCGCCGGAAGGGTTCGGGGAGCCGGGAGAACTCGGCCGCGAAGCGGTCTCGGATCCGCTCGAGGGACTCGGGGGCGTGGAGGCGCCTTCCCCCCCGCATCACCGTTTGGAGGAGGGGTTCGCCGTCCAGGCACTCCCCGCGGAGCGCCAGGGTGTCCGCCGTCAGCACCCCGGGGCCCTCGGGCCGGAAGACCTGCTTCTGCCCGGCGAGGGTTCGTTTGCCCGAACTGAGCTTGAGAACGGGCCGCCCGTCGTACTCCACGAGCTTGTAGGCGATGTCGTTGTACGGGGCGTCCGCGGAGACGCCGACCTTGGTGCCCACGCCGAACGCGTCGATCTCCGCGCCCCGGGAGAGGACGTCCTCGATCTTGAACTCGTCGAAGCCTCCGCTGGCGAAGACCGAGGCGTCGGAGAGGCCGGCGTCGCGGAGGATCCGCCGGACGTCCCGGCTCAGTTCGGCCATGTCCCCGCTGTCGAGGCGAACCCCCCGGAGCCGCCTGCCGGCTGCCTTCATCTCCTGCCCCACCGCGGCGGCCTTGCGGGCGCCCGCGACGGTGTCGTAGGTGTCGATGAGGAGGACGCAGTTCTCCGGGAACGTCTCGGCGAAGGCCCGGAACGCCTCGGACTCGTCTTCGAAGCTGGTCACGAAGGAGTGGGCCATCGTCCCGGCCACCGGTATGCCGTAGTGCTGGCCCGCCAGGACGTTGCTCGTGGCCCCGAACCCGGCCAGGTAGCAGGCCCTGGCCGCCTTGAGCCCGGCGTCGGTGCCCTGGGTGCGGCGCAGGCCGAAGTCCACGAGGCTGCGCCCCCGGGCGGCGTGGACGCAGCGCGCCGCCTTGGTGGCGATGGTCGTCTGGAGGTTGACTGCGTTGATGACGAAGGTTTCGACCACCTGGGCTTCCACGATGGGGGCCGTGACCTCCAGGATCGGCTCGTCCTTGAAGAAGAGACGGCCCTCCGGCACGGCCACCACGTCCCCGGTGAATCGCAGCCCCTCCAGATATTCCAGGAACCGCGCCGAGAACAGGCCGAGGCCCTCCAGGTACTCGAGGTCCTCGGCCCGGAACCGGAACGACTCCAGGTAGGCGAGCGCCTCCTCCCCGCCGGCTGCGACGAAGAACCCGCGGTCGGGGGGGTACTCCCGGATGAACAGGCTGAAGGTGGCCGGCCCGTGCATGCCCAGGCGGTGGTAGGCGGCCGCCATGGTCAGTTCGTACAGGTCCGTGAGCATGGCCGGGTTCAGGTGTCGGTTCATGGCGCCTCCGGGCCCGCGGGCCCGACCGTCAGCGGCCTGCGTGCCGCAGGAACACGATGCCCAGGGGAGGAAGCGTCAGCCGCAGCGAGTGGGGGTGCCCGTGGGAGGGGGTCGGCGAGCTCTCGACGCCTCCCAGGTTGCCGGCCCCGGAGCCTCCGTACGCGCGGGCGTCGCTGTTGAGGACTTCGTGCCACCGGCCGGGGGCGGAAACCCCCACCGCGTAGCCGGTGCGTGGCACGGGCGTGAAGTTGCACGCCACGAGCACGGTGGACGTGCCCTGCCGCCCGCGCCGGAGGAAGCTCGCCACGCTCTGCTCCCAGTCGTGGAAGTCCACCCAGGCGAATCCGTCGGGCTCGCAGTCCTGCTCGGCAAGCGCCGCTTCCGAGCGGTACAGGCCGTTCAGGTCCCGCACCCAGTCGCGCACGCCCCGGTGGGGCTCGGATTCGAGCAGGTGCCAGTCGAGGCTCGCCTCGTGGTACCACTCGTTCCACTGGCCGAACTCGCCCCCCATGAAGAGGAGTTTCTTGCCCGGGTGGGCGTACAGGTATCCCAGCAGCAGGCGCAGGTTCGCGAAGCGCTGCCACTCGTCGCCGGGCATCTTCCGGAGGAGCGACCCCTTCCCGTACACGACCTCGTCGTGGGAGAGCGGGAGGAGGAAGTTCTCGGTGAAGGCGTACCAGATGCTGAAGGTGAGCTGCTGGTGGTGGTACTTGCGGTGCACGGGGTCGAGGGAGAAGTAGGCGAGGGTGTCGTGCATCCACCCCATGTTCCACTTCAGGCCGAACCCCAGCCCTCCGACGTGGGTCGGACGGGTCACCATCGGCCACGCCGTGGACTCCTCCGCGATCACCTGTACGTCCGGGTACTCGGCGTAGACGACCTGATTGAGGCGCTTCAGGAACTCGATGGCCTCGAGGTTCTCGCGCCCGCCGTGGACGTTGGGCACCCACTCGCCTTCCCGGCGCGCGTAGTCGCGGTACAGCATGGAGGCCACGGCGTCCACCCGCAGGCCGTCGACGTGGTACTTGTCGAGCCAGAACAGGGCGTTGCTGATGAGGAAGGGCGGGACCTCGTCGCGCCCGTAGTTGAAGATGTAGCTCTTCCACTCGGGGTGGTAGCCCTCCCGGGGGTCCGCGTGCTCGTAGAGGTGCGTCCCGTCGAAGAAGGCGAGGCCGTGCTCGTCGGAGGGGAAGTGGGAAGGGACCCAGTCCAGGATCACGCCGATGCCGTTGCGGTGGAGCTGGTCTACGAGGTACATGAAGTCCTGGGGCGACCCGTAGCGGCTCGAGGGGGCGAAGTAGCCGGAGACCTGGTAGCCCCAGGACCCGAAGAACGGGTGTTCCATCACCGGCAGGAACTCGACGTGGGTGAAGCCGAGTCCCCGGACGTAGGGGATGAGCTGGGCCGCGAGCTCCCGGTAGGTCAGGAACCGGTTCCCCTCCTCGGGCACGCGGCGCCACGAGCCGAGGTGGACCTCGTAGATGGACATCGGCGCGTCGAGGGCGTTGCGCCCGCGGCGGGATCCCATCCACTCCCCGTCGCCCCAGGCGTAGTCGAGCCGCCGCACCACCGAGCTGTTTCCCGGCGCCCCCTCCCAGCCGAAGGCGTAGGGGTCGCCCTTGTCCGCGCGGTAGCCGCCCTCCTGGGAGGTGACGCGGTACTTGTACAGGGCGCCCTCCCCGAGACCCGGTACGAAGCCCTCCCAGATCCCCGAACCGTCCCAGCGGGGGGCGAGGCGGTGCGCCCGGTCGTCCCAGCCGTTGAAGTCGCCGATCACGGCCACGGCCTCTGCGTTGGGCGCCCACGCCGCGAAGTGGACTCCGTCGGCGCCGTTCACGCGGGTCGCGTGCGCCCCGAGCTTTTCGTAGAGCCGAAAGTGGTTGCCCTGACGGAACAGGTAGATGTCGTGCTCGGTGAGGAGGCTGTGGCCGTGCTGGACGGGTTGCATGGGGCTCTCCGGCTGCGGGGGGCTCGGCGCTCCTGCGGTGGGAGAGGGCCGCGCCGAGACGGTTCCTTGTAGCACGACTCCCGACTACGTCCAATCGCGCCCCCGGTCGGAAGTGCTTGTGTCCGGCCTCGGCGCTCGTAGAATGCAGGCTGCGACGCGAGGCGTCCCGCGGGTGCCGCTCGGGAGCGGGCCCGGGGACCCTCTCCTGACGCGCCCCGGGGCGCGGGAGGTGCTGCCGTGATCGAGAGGCTCCTGGAGGGCAATCGGCGGTTCGTCACACAGACCTTCGAGAAGGAACAGGAGTTCTTCTCGGCGCTGGCCAAGGGACAGAAGCCGACGGTGCTCTGGATCGGCTGCTCCGACTCCCGCGTGCCGGTGAACACCATCACGGACACGAAGGCGGGGGAGGTGTTCGTGCACCGCAACGTGGCGAACATCGTCGCCAACAACGACTGGAACCTCAGCGCCGTCCTGGAGTTCTCGATCAACCACCTCAACATCCCCCAGATCATCATCTGCGGGCACTACGGGTGTGGCGGGATCGACGCCCTCGACCAGGACGACGGGGACGACAAGTACATCCCGATTTGGCTGACCAACGCCTACAAGGCGCGGGAGCGGGTGGAGGAGAGGATCCGGGCGCTCCGCATCGAGATCCCGCGGGAGCAGCGGCTCAAGCTGATCGTGGAGGAGAACGTGCGGCTGCAGTTGGAGCACCTGCGGGAGTACCCCTTCGTGCGCCGGGCGATGGGGGGCGGGAAGCTCGCGCTCTACGGGTGGGTGTACGACATGGAGACGGGGGCCATCAAAGTGCTGGAGGAGGACCGCTGCGGCTGCTGAGGCGAGAGAGGCGTCGTCGGGGTCGTTACCGCACGGCCGCGCCTTCCCGGACCTCTCGGACGATGGCCGGGATCGTCTTCCATCCCAGGCGCCGGCACGCCTCGAAACGCATCCGCCCTGCCACGAGCCGGTACTTCCCTCCCTGGGGGAGCTTCGAGACGACGACAGGCTGGAGCAGTCCCTGGGCCTGGACCGTGCGGGCCACGGAGTCGACGTCGCGGGGATCCAGGTGGAACACGTCCGTCTCGATGCGGTCCAGGTCGACCTCGCGGATCTCCTGGGCGTCGGCAGCCGACGCCAGTTCCTCGGTCCTTCCGTCGGTCACGGAGCGGTAGGAGTAGACGTAGGGGATCGCCATGTCGACGGCCGGAGTCTTCTGGACGTCGTCGAAGATCCTCTTTTCCAGCCGATACGCCGTCTCGGCGCGGTCCTTCACGCGGGTCTGGTAGCGCAGCCGCAGATACACCCCGTAATCGTAGAGTTCGGAGCGGATATAGGGTTGTCTGCCGGTCGTCGCGATGACGTCGCCGGTCACCTCCCGAGCCGCGTTGAGCAGGATCGCTTCCGCCACGTCCCAGTTGGAGTCGTAGGTGATCCGGATCACGACCTCGTCGAGCATGTAGGCGGCCTCCTGCTCGACGGTGTAGTTGATGATCACCTGCCCGAACAGCATCGCGTTGGGGACCAGGACGTTTCGGCCCACCGGTTCCTCGCTGGCGATGGCACCCCCCACCTGGTCCAGCGTCACGTACATCGCGCCGACGTCCTTCACGTCGCCGGTGATCCCCAACTCGGGAAACTGGACGCGGTCCCCCGGCCGGAACGGGCGCTTGAGCAGGATGAGCACCCACGCTGCCACGCCGCTCACCGGCGCCTGCAGCGACCAGCCGAGGAACATCCCACCGAACAGCGTGAGGAGGCCGCCGAAGGTGGCGAGCTTTCCGAGCCCGAAAGCTAGCACGGTGAGTGCCCCGGCGAAGGCCGCCATGCGATAGACCCGCCGGAGCATCTCGGCCTCCACCGGCGGGCGCCCGGCCAGGGCGAGCAGCCACCGGGTGAGGAGCGTGAGCAATTCGTAGGAGGCGGCCACGGCCGCTGCGAGGCCGAGCAGCCCTGCGGCGCTCCAACCGGAGGGCAGCGGCTCCAGACGGCTCCAGCGGAACTCCAGGTAAAGGAAGAGCGCGGCCGATACGCTCCAGACGAGAAGGCGCACGAGGCGGAGCCCCGTGCGCCCGAAGCCGGTCGAACCGGAGGAAAGCTGGGTGGTTCTCAGGTGGGGATCACTCCTTCGTGACCTTCGCGTCCTCGACGATGAGGCCGTAGCGGTAGCCCGCGCCGAAGTCCTTGTCGACCGCCACCGTGCCCTGGATCAGGACCGTGTCGCCGACCGCGGCCGGCTCCGAGGTGGTGACCGTGAGGTCGTTGGATCCCTCGGCCCCGGTCCCGTCCCGCAGGTGCAGCCAGTTCTTGCCCATGATGCCCGAGTTGTACTTCACCACGCGGCCGCGCAGGGCGATCTGCTTGCCGCCGAGTTCGGACTTCTTGGCGAAGAGTTCCTCCACGGTGTAGCCGCCCTCGGCCTTGGCGATCCCCTTCAGCGGGACCGCGGCGGGGGCGGCGGCGGCCGGCGCCGCCGGTGCGGCTGCCTGGGGGGCCGGGGTGGGCTCGGGGGCCGAAGACTGGGTGATCGGCTTGGCGTCGTCGACGGGGGCGGTCGAAGCGTTCTGCGACTGGCATCCCACGGCCGAGACGAGGGCCAGGGCGAAGAGGACTCGAAGCGTTGCGTACAAGATTCACCTCCGGTTGGGAAGAAGTCGGCTCCGGCGGCGGCATCCCTCTCGCGGGGCGTGCGGCCGGAGCGCTGGGACGGGCCCTTATACACCCGGCCGGGTTGAAAACCAAGCAGGGCGCCCACCGCAGCCTTCGTGCTCCGCTGCACAACCCGCGCGGGGTGCTGCTTTACTTCGGGTGGGGCGTCGGTACACTCGGGGTGCGTCCGGGAGTTTCCCAAGGAAAGGAGGCGGAATGGCCCGCTACAGTTTCGGAAGCCAGGGAGGACGGGTCCGGCGGGACTCCCGGCCCGGCTCGGCCCCGTCGAAGTCCGCGGAGGAGCTCTCCCGGGAGCTGCGCGCGTCGGTGTCCAAGGCGGCGGAGGAGTACCGTCAGCGTTCTCTGGCCCTCCACGGCTCGGTGTGCGCCCGGTGCGGCCGGGACTTCTCGGGCAGGGACCTGAGGCTCCTCACCGTCCACCACCGGGACGGGAACCATCAAAACAACCCCTCGGACGGGAGCAACTGGGAGAACCTGTGCGTCTACTGCCACGACGACGCCCACAGCCGGGGGGTTCTCGCCGAGCACGTGGCAGGGGTCCCCGACCGGGAGGCGACCCGGGTGGTGCACGAGGACCCGGGGGGGGGCTCCGGTGCGAGCCTGGGCGACCTCTTGAAGGCGGCCCTGGAGAAGAAGGAGAGGTAGCTTCGGTCGATGGGAACGGTGCGTCGCGCCGCAGGGCGCATCCTGAGGCTCCTCCTGCTGCTGGCGGCGGCCGGGGCGGCCGGATGGGGGGTGTGGAAGGCCACGCGGACCGAGCCCGCCGCCGTGGTTCTCGGCTCCGTGGACGTCGGCCGGGTGGAGTCCACGGTGGCCAACACCCGGGCGGGGACCGTGAACGCCTGCCGCCGCGCCCGCCTGGCCCCTGCGATCGGGGGGCAGATGGCCCGGCTCCTCGTGCGCGAGGGAGACCTCGTCCAGGGCGGGCAGGTGCTCCTGGAACTCTGGAACGAAGACCTCCGGGCAGCGCTGCAACTGGCGGAGCGGGAGTGGGATGCGGCGCTGTCCAGGGCCACCGAGGCGTGCGCCACGGCGGACGTGGCGGAGCGGGACGCCGCTCGCGCCGAAAAGCTCCTCCGACAGGGGGTGTCCACGGAGGAGACGGTGGACCGGAGCCGGGGAGAGGCCGTGGCGAGGCGCGCGGCCTGCGCGGCCGCTAAGGCCACCGCCCAGGTGAGCGGCGCCCGGGTGGACGTGGTGAAGGCCGACCTCCAGCGGACCCTGCTCCGGGCGCCGTTCGCCGGGACGGTGGCCGAGGTCAATGGCGAGGTCGGCGAATTCGTTACCCCCTCGCCGATCGGCGTGCACACGCCCCCGGCCGTGGACCTGATCGACGACGCCTGCCTCTACGTCACGGCGCCGATCGACGAGGTGGACGCTCCCGCCGTCCGGCTCGGCATGCCGGTGCGCGTGAGCCTCGACGCCTTCCCGTCCCGCCGCTTCGAGGGCCGGGTGCGGCGCATCGCACCCTACGTTCTCGACGTGGAGAAGCAGGCCCGCACCGTGGACGTTGAGGTGGAGTTTCGGGACCGTGCGGTGAACCGGGAGCTGCTGCCGGGCTACAGCGCGGACGCGGAGGTGGTGCTCGCCGGCCGCGACGACGCGCTGCGGGTGCCGACCGGGGCGGTCCTGGAGGGCCACCGGGTCCTGGTGTTCCGTCCCGCGGAAGGGGAGGAGGGAGTCCTCGAGGAGCGGGCCTTCGAGCCGGGGTTGTCCAACTGGGAGTTCACGGAGGTGGCCTCCGGGCTCGAGGCGGGCGAGCGGGTCGTGCTCTCGGTGGACCGGGAGGGGGTGCGCGCGGGCGCCCGCGTCCGGCCCGAGCCCCCGGCCTCCCCCGGGGGCCCCCGTTGATCGAGGCCAGGGCCCTTTCGCGAGTCTACACCGTGGGCGGGCAGGAGGTTCACGCCCTGCGCAAGGTCGACCTCGACATCCCCGCTGGGCAGTATGCGTCGATCATGGGTCCGTCGGGTTCGGGCAAGTCGACGCTCTTGCACCTCCTGGGCCTCCTCGACCGCCCCACCGCCGGGTCCTACCGCTTGGGCGGGGAGGACGTGACGGAGATGGACGACGAGGAGCGCGCCCGGACGCGTCGGGAGAGGATCGGGTTCATCTTCCAGTTCTTCCACCTCGTCCCGCGCCTGAGCGCGGCGCAGAACGTGGAACTGCCCCTCATGCTGGCGGGCGTCACCCCGGCGGAGCGGAGGGGGCTCGTGGAGGGGGTGCTCCGGCAGATGGGCCTGGCGGACCGGGCGGCGCACCGGCCGGACCAGCTCTCGGGCGGCCAGCGCCAGCGGGTCGCCATCGCCCGGGCGACGGTTACGGGTCCGTCGCTGCTCCTGGCCGACGAGCCCACGGGGAACCTGGACCGAGCCTCCGGTCGGGAGGTCGTGGAGATCCTGGAGCGCCTCAATGGCGAGGGGCTGACCCTCGTGGTCGTCACCCACGACCCCGAGATCGGAGGGCGTGCCCCGCGCCGGATCCGGATGGTGGACGGCGAGATCGCGGGCGACTCCGGGGAGGGGTGACCGTGCGCTGGCGCGACCTGCTGCGCTTCTCGGTACAGAGCCTGCGGGGGTACCCGCTGCGCAGCTCCCTCACCCTCGCGGCCATGGCCATCGGCGTGGCCGCCGTCGTGCTCCTCACGTCGCTCGGCGAGGCTGCGCGCCGGTACGTGACGGGTGAGTTCGCCTCCCTGGGCACACACCTTCTCATCGTCCTGCCCGGCCGCGCCGAGACCGCGGGCGCCACCGCCGGGCTCCTGGTGGGGGAGACCCCCCGGGACCTGACCGTGGCCGACGCCGTGGCCCTCACGCGTCTGACCGAGGTGCGGAGGGTCGCGCCCATCTCCGTGGGATCCGCTCCGGTGTCTTGGGGCGGCCGGGAGCGGGAGGTGCCCATCCTGGGTTCCACGGCGGACTTCCTCGAGGTCCGGCGCTGGCGGATGGCCCAGGGGCGCTTCCTGCCCCCGGGGGACCCGGAGCGGGCGCAGCCGGTGTGCGTGCTGGGGGCCAAGGTGCGCCGCGAGCTGTTCGGCGCCGAGCCGGCCCTCGGACAGTGGGTCCGGATCGGCGCCCGGCGTTTTCGGGTGGTCGGGGTGCTGTCCACCGAGGGCCGTTCCCTCGGGCTGGACGTGGAGGACCTCGTGGTGGTGCCGGTGGCCTCGGCGCAGGCGCTCTTCAACAACCCGTCGCTGATACGGATCCTGGTGGAGGCGCGGAGCCGCGAGACCATAGAGGAGGCCAGGCGGGCGGTCGTCGAGGCCCTGAAGGAGCGCCACCAGGGGGAGGCGGACGTCACGGTGGTGACCCAGGACGCGGTGCTCGCCACCTTCGACCGGATCCTGCGCTCCCTCACCTACACCGTCGCGGGCATCGCGGGGATCAGCCTGGTGGTGGCCGGCATCCTGGTGATGAACGTGATGTTGGTGGTCGTGTCCCAGCGGACGGCCGAGGTCGGGCTCCTCAAGGCCCTCGGGGCACCCCGGCGCCAGGTTCGGTCCCTGTTCCTGGCCGAGGCGGCCGTGCTGTCCACGACGGGCGCCGCCCTCGGGGTCGCCCTGGGGGCAGCCGGGGACTGGGTGGTGGGGAGGATCTACCCCGCGCTGCCCTTCGGCGCTCCGTGGTGGGCGCCGGTCGCGGCGGCGGGAGTGGCCCTGGTGGCCGGGCTGGTCTTCGGCGTGCTCCCGGCCCGGCGGGCTGCAAGGCTCGACCCCGTGGACGCCCTGGCGGGGCGGTGATCATGGTCCTTCGCGACTTTCTGCGGCTGAGCGGGGGAGCCGCGGCTCACCACCGGCTCCGCAGCGGCCTCACGGCCCTCGGGATCGCCGTGGGAATCGGGGCGGTGGTCCTCCTCACCTCCATCGGCGAGGGAGTCCACCGCTTCGTGCTGGCCGAATTCACCCAGTTCGGCACGAACCTGGTGGGCATCAACCCGGGGCGGGCGCGGACCTTCGGGGCGGCCGTGGGGGTCTTCGGAACAGTCCGCCCCCTCACGCTGGGCGATGCCCAGGCCCTCGAGCGGGTCCCCCACGTCCGGGCCGTGGTGCCCGTGGTCCAGGGAAACGGCGAGGTGGAGGGCGGGGGGCGCCGCCGCCGGGTGACCGTGTACGGCGTGGGGCCCCAGTTCCCCGAGGCCTTCAGCTTCCGGGTGGCGACCGGGCGCTTCCTGCCGGAGGACGATCCGTCGGCGCCGCGTGCGTTCGCAGTGCTGGGAAGCAAGCTGCGCCGCGAGTTGTTCGGGAACCGCAACCCTCTGGGGGAGCGCATCCGGGTGGGAGGCCAGAGGTACCGGGTGGTCGGGACCATGGAGTCGAAGGGACAGGTCCTCGGGTTCGATCTGGACGACACGGTCTACATCCCCGCGGCCCGGGCCCTGGAACTCTTCAACCGGGAGGGACTGATGGAGATCGACCTCCTGTACGCGGAGCGCGCGACGGCACGGGAGGTGGTGCAGGGGATCCACCGGATCCTCACGGCGCGCCACGGGCGGGAGGACTACACGGTCACCACCCAGCAGCAGATGCTGGACGTGCTCGGGGGGGTCCTGGACGTGCTGACGTTCGCCGTGGGAGCCTTGGGAGCGATCTCCCTGCTCGTGGGCGCCGTCGGCATCCTCACGATCATGACCGTGGCCGTCGCGGAGCGCACCGCGGAGGTGGGGCTGCTGCGCGCCCTGGGAGCGAGCCGTGGGCAGGTCCTGCTGCTGTTCCTCGGCGAGGCCTCCATCCTGGGCGGGATCGGGGGCGTCGCCGGGCTCGCCCTGGGCCTCGCGGGCGCCGGAGTCCTCCGCTTCGCCGTGCCCGCGCTCCCCGTGCACACGCCCCTGGGGTACGCGGCGGCCGCGGAGGCGGTGGCAGTGACGATCGGTCTGCTCGCGGGCGTGCTCCCCGCCCTGCGCGCCGCGGGGCTTGACCCCGTGGAGGCCCTGCGGGCCGAGTGAAGGACGGCCGCTCCTGCGGGTCGTGCAGCAGCGTTGGCTCCAGTAGTCGTCCTTCCGGGTTGCTGGTACACTGCGTGCGACTCCGGTTCGCACAGTCTCGGGGGGCCTTGGCGACGGACGAGCGGCAGGGGGCGCCTGCGGGGGAGGGGGAACGCCGATGGGGGAGGCCGACATCCGGATCCTGCTCGTTGCCGCCGGGGGCGGCGGGGCTGCTCTCCTGCAGCGGCCTCTGGAGGAATCCGGGCACTGCCGGGTCGAGCGCGTCGATACCCTCGGCGCCGCCAGGGAGTCCGCGGTCCGGTCCCCTCCGGGGCTCGTCGTGGCCGACCGCCGCCTCCCCGACGGCGAGGCGATCCGACTCCTCGACTGGTCGTCTCCTCCTCTGCCCCTCGTGGTGGTCTGCGAGCCCGGCCGGCGGGAGCCGTGCGACGGGCTCCTCGAGGCCGGCGCGCTGGACTGCGTCACCACGGGGGACCTCGCGCCGGAGTGCGCTACCGCGCTGGTGGCGCGGGCGCTGCGCCTCCGGGAGCTGCAGGAGGCGCGGGTGCGGGCGGAGGCCGAGCTCCGGCGCCGCCTCGCCTACGAGCGCGTGCTGGCCGACGTCTCGGCCCTGGCGCTCGTGACCGAGGATCTGGAGGAACTGCAGTCCTCCTGCCTGGAGGCCCTGGGGCAGGCCCTCGACGTGAGCCGGATCTACATCTTCGAGCACCGCCACGACACCGACACCATGGACAACACCTTCGAGTGGGTGGCCCCCGACGTGTCGCCCCAGAAGGACGCCCTGCAGGGGGTTCCTGCCGCGGAGATCCCCTGGTGGATGGAGCGTCTGCGCAAGAACCAGGTGATCAACGTGTCGGACATCGAGGAGATCCCCGGTGCGGCGGAGAGGGAGATCCTGCGCAGCCAGAACATCTGCTCGGTGCTCGCCGTGCCGCTATTCGTGGGGCGGCGCTACCACGGCTTCATCGGGTTCGACGAGTGCCGGGAGACCCGGTCCTGGCTCCCCGAGGACGTGGAGGTCCTGCGCACGGTCGCGCGCATCCTGGCGGGCGCCCTGGAACGCAGCCGCTCGGAGGCTTCCCTGAGGGAGAGCGAGGCCCGTTTTCGCAGGCTTTCCGCGGAGTTCAACGCGCTGCTCGACGCGATCCCCGACAACCT
The DNA here is from genome assembly GCA_964528225.1 of uncultured Thermodesulfobacteriota bacterium. Classification (GTDB taxonomy): domain Bacteria; phylum Desulfobacterota; class Deferrisomatia; order Deferrisomatales; family JACRMM01; genus CAZGRT01. Next base: position 16,825 of record CAZGRT010000264.1, read on the forward strand.
CACGCTCCAGTCCCCGGACCTCCGGATCCTCTGGGCCAACCGGGGGGCCGCGGACGGGGCGAAGCTGGCCGTCGGGGAACTCCTGGGGCACTCGTGCTTCCAGGTTTGGCACGGGAGGACCTCCCCCTGCGAGGCGTGCCCCGTGCAGCGGAGCTTCCAGACGGGCGAGCCCGCCCACCAGTGCGTGGCGACCCCGGACGGACGGGCCTGGGAGCTCCGCGCGGTCCCGATCCACGACGAGGGGGGAGGCGTGGGCGCCGTGATCGAGGTGGGCAGGGACATAACCGAGAGCCGCAACGCCGAGCTCGAGAGGGAGGCGCTCATCCGCGAGCTCGGGGCGAAGAACGTGGAGCTCGAGCAGTTCACGTACACCGTCTCCCACGACTTGAAGGGGCCCCTCACCACGATTCGAGGGTTCGCGGGCCTCGCCCGCCGCGAACTCGAGCGGGACCGCCAGGAGCGGGTCGCAACGCACCTGGGCCACATCGCGACGGCGGCCGACAAGATGAAGCAGTTGCTCGACGAGCTGCTGGAGCTGTCGCGGATCGGTCGTCTGACCCACGCGCCGGCACCGGTGCCCCTGGTGGAGGTCGCCCGGGAGGCTGCGGCCGACTTCGCCGTGCAGTTGGCGGAGCGGGGGGTATCCCTGGAGATCGACGAGGGTCTGCCGGTGGTGATGGGGGATCGCCTGCGGCTCCGCCAGGTGCTCGAGAACCTGATCGGCAACGCGGTGAAGTTCCTCGGGGGCCAGGAAGCCCCCCGGATCGAGATCGGGGCCCGCAGCACGGAGGATGGTTTCGTGTGCTTCGTCCGGGACAATGGCATCGGCATCGACCCCGCCGACCACGGCCGCATCTTCGCCCTCTTCGAGAAGTTGAGTGCGGAGAGCGAAGGGACCGGAGTGGGGCTGGCCATCGTGAAGCGCATCGTGGAGGTTCACGGCGGCAAGATCTGGGTGGAATCGACGCAGGGCCGGGGGAGCACCTTCTGCTTCACCCTTGGCCGGCGCAAGCCCGATCGTAGCGCCTGACCAGCCTCCCGCGAGCCGGTCCTCCTGCCGCTCCCCGCCGCCCGCTCGGAAACGCCGCCCCCGCCGGTAGCAGATCTCCCCGCACACTTCGCGGGCTCGGTTCCCCGTGCCGGGTCCGAGGGCCGGGCCGGTTGTGCGGGCTCCCCGGTTTCGCTACGATCCGGCGGCCCGGGGGGGCGCGCGGGAGAGGGAGGAGGCCAGCCATGGGAACCCGACCGTTCTACCTCGTCGACGCGTTCACCCACGACCCGCTGCAGGGGAACCCCGCCGGGGTGCTCCCCTACGCGCGCGGCCTCTCGGAGGCGACCATGCGGGCGGTGGCCCGGGAGGTCAACGCCTCGGAGACCGCCTTCGTGCTAGGATCGCGGGAAGCCGACTTCCGCTTCCGTTTCTTCACGCCCACCCAGGAGGTCCCGTTCTGCGGCCACGCGACCGTGGCCGCGGTGCGGTTGCTCCAGGAACTGGGTGAGATCGTGGTGGAGGGCGATTTCGCGAGGGCGCGGGTGGAGACCGGCGCCGGGATCATCCCCGTGGACGTCATCCGCACCGCGGAGGGGTTCCGGGTGGACATGACCCAGGCCCGCCCGGCGTTCCGGGCTTGCTCGCAGCCGGCCGATCGCCTGCTGGAGGTGCTGGGGGCGCACGAGGAAGCGCTGCGGGCGGACCTCCCGTTGGAGTTGGCGTACACGGGCCTGTGGCACCTCATCGTCCCGGTCCTGAACGCCGAGGACGTGGACGGGCTCCTCCCGGACCTCCGCGCCCTGGCCGCGCTGAACCGGGAACTGGGGGTCGTGACCACCCACGTCTTCGCCCAGGAGGGGGGCGTTTACCACTGCCGCGGCTTCGCTCCGGCGGCGGGCGTGGACGAGGACCCGGTCACCGGTTCCGCGTCCGGGGCGCTGGGAGCATACCTCCTGCGCCACCGCCAGGTCCGCCCCTCCCAACCCCTGACGCTCCGCCAGGGAGAGGCGTGCGGGCGCCCGGGCGAGGTGCGGGTCTTGGTCGAGGGCTCTCCCGGGGAACCCGCCTCCGTGGTGGTCGGCGGGTATGCGGTGGTGAGCCTGCGGGGCGAGATCCGGACCCAGGGAACTGCCTGATGGGGGAGGCGGCGGTGCGCTTCGGGGCCGTTCCCCTGGAGGGGCTCTTGGCCCTGCCCCGGCTTGGGGGCGCGGTGCCCGGCGCGGTCGTGTGTCACCCCCACCCGCTGTACGGGGGCGACATGCACAACAACGTCGTCCGCGGGCTGGCCCGTTGCGTGGAGCGCGCGGGGATGGCCGTGCTCCGCTTCAACTTCCGCGGGGTGGGGGCGAGCGGGGGAG
>CAZGRT010000265.1:0-3402 GCA_964528225.1 uncultured Thermodesulfobacteriota bacterium
CCTCACCGGCTGGCGATGCTACGAGAAAATTTTGCCAGTGAGTTCTACTGGGAACAAGATGAGAGCAATGATTATCAGGAAGAATAGGAGCTATTATGTTCAGCCCGTTTGTGGTACATTCGCCGGTCGAGCAGGCCGCCCACGGCGCGTTCGGCGAAACGGATCCCCTCCGGGGTCGAGGCCCACTCCTGGGCCGCCCGGGCGGCCTCGCCGAGAACCCTGGGCAGGGCCCCTTCCAGGGCGGCCGCCCGGCCCGGCCCCAGCGCTCGCCGCAGCGTGCCGTACTCGGTGCCCAGGTACCGGCGGGATAGGTCGAGCACCAGCTCCCGCACGGCGCCGCGGACCTCCGGCCCGCCGATTCGCAGGGCGACGCTCTCCTCCTTGAGCAGTTCGGAGACCACGGTGCGCGACACCGTTCCGGCGATGTCGGCCTTGCGCCGGGGGATCATCCCGTGGAACCGGAGCCCCAGGAACCGCACCTCCCGATAGGGCCGGAAGAGCATCCGGATGGCCAGGGCGTTGGTCACGTACCCGATGGCGAACCCGAAGGCGGGGGGGAGCGCCAGGCTCAGGACGTCCACGGCCTACCCGCACCCCGATGGGGCCCCGGAACGGGGCGCGGGGCGAGCCTCGGCGTGCCTGGGAGGCACCGGAGCGGAATCTTGACAGGGGGCGCCCCGGTCCGTACCGTGAGGGCCTCGGAGCCGAATCGGAGCCCCGCGGCGGCGGGCGTGAGGTGCGTCATGCGGAAAGCGGTCCTGGCGTTCGTGGCAGCGCTCTCGGTTGCGACAGGCGCGTTCTCCGGCGAGATCCTCGAGAACGAGGTCCTCCGCAAGCGGGCCGCCGCGGAAGTGGAATACCTCAAGAAGCACAGCCTCCTCGACAACGCCAAGCGGCACATGGGGCAGGCCAAACCCTACCTGGCCGAGGGGCAGTTCGCCGACGGCCGGCAGGTGGCCGACGCAGCCGAGACGTACATTTCCTTCCAGGCCGTCCTCGAGCTGGTGGACCAGCGGATGGGCTGTCCGGGCGTCGACAAGGGCTCGCTGGAGGCCCTCCGGAAGGCCCGCGACGAGGGCCGCGCCTCCCAGGGCCGGCTCCTGACCCGGATCCAGGGGGCCTTCCAGGAGACCAAGCAGAAGGACGCCCTCGCGATGATCGACCACGACGTCGCCGCGTACCGGGAGTTGTTCCGCAAGGGCGGGTACGACGTCTGCAAGCCTTGAGGCCCGGTACGCGCCGGAGCCTCCCCGCCCGATCCGGGTCGCCTCCACGAGACCCCCTCACGCCCCGTAGATGGACCGTCGGCGCACCCCCAGCGCCGCCTCCATGAAGGCCTCCGCCAGGGTGGGGTGGCCGTGGACCGTGCCGCCCACGTCCCGGGACCGGGCGGACATCCCCACCGCCAGCGCGCCCTCGGCGATGAGGTCCGACGCCCGGGGGCCCACGATGTGGACGCCGAGGAGGCGGTCGCTCGCGGCGTGGGCCAGAACCTTCACGAAGCCCTCGGTCTCCCCGAGGCACCGCGCCCTGCCCGTGCCCGCGAAGGGGTACGTCGCCGAGCGGTAGTCCACCCCCCTCCCCTTCAGGTCCTCCTCCCGCGCCCCGACCCCGGCCGCCTCCGGGTCGGTGTAGATCACCGACGGGATCGCCCCGTAGTCCACCTCGGCGGGCTCCCCCGCGATCCCCTCCACCGCCGCGATGCCCTCGGCGGAGGCCTTGTGGGCGAGCATCGGCCCGTCCACGAGGTCGCCGATGGCGTACACTCCGGGCGCGCTCGTCCGGTACGCGGCGTCCACGGTCACCCGGCCCGAGCGGGGGTCCGTCCGGATCCCGGCCTCCTCGAGCCCCAGGCCCCGGGTCAGGGGCCTCCGCCCCACGGCCACCAGGAGCCGGTCGAACGTCACGTCCTCCTCCTTCTCCCCGGTGCGCAGCCGCGCCCGGACCCCCCGGCTCGAGGCCTTCGCCCCCACCACCAGGGTGTCGAGGCGGAAGGAGAGGCCCTGCCTGCGCAGGCTCCGCTCCAGCGCCCGGCTCACCTGGCCGTCCGCCGTGGAGGCCACCGAGGGAAGGGCCTCGATGACCGCGACGTCCGAGCCCAGACGGGCCCAGACCGAGCCCAGCTCGAGCCCGATGTAGCCGCCCCCCACCACCCCGAGGCGCCTGGGCACGGCATCGAAGGCGAGGGCCTCGGTGGAGGTGACGATGCGCTTCCCGTCCACGGGGATCGACGGAAGCGGCGCGGGCTCGCTCCCGGTCGCCAGGAGCACGGCCTTGCCGCGCAGCGAGACGGCCTTCCTCCCCTTGGCCGGCTTCACCGCCACGGCGCCGGGGCCGTCGAGGCGTGCCGTGCCGCGGACCACCTCCACGCCGCTCCGCTCCAGGAGTCCGCGCACGCCGTCGGTGAGCCCGGCCACCACCTCGTCCTTCCGCGCCATCATGGTCCCGAGGTCCAGGCGGACCGAGCCGGCCGCCACCCCGTGCCCCGCCATCCTCTCCCGGGCGGTCCGGTACAGTTCGCTGGAGTCGAGCAGGGCCTTGCTCGGGATGCACCCCACCCGTAGGCACACCCCCCCCAGGCGCTCCTCCCGCTCCACGCACGCCACCTTCATCCCGAGCCGCGCGGCCCGGGCGGCCGCGGAGTAGCCCCCCGGCCCGGCGCCGATCACGACGAGGTCGAAGTCCGCGGCCATCTCACACCTCCAGCCAGAGCCGCTCCGGCTCCTCCACCAGCTGCTTGACCCGGACGAGGAACTGCACGGCGTCGCGCCCGTCGATGATCCGGTGGTCGTAGCTGAGCGCCACGTACATCATGGGCCGGACCACCACCTGCCCCTCCACCGCCACGGGCCGCTCCTCGACCTTGTGCAGCCCGAGGATCGCGCTCTGGGGCGGGTTGAGGATGGGGGTCGAGAGCATCGAGCCGAACACCCCACCGTTGGTGATGGTGAACGTCCCCCCCTCCAGGTCGGCGAGGCCGAGCTTGTTCTCCCGGACGCGGTCCCCGAACTCGGCCACCGCCTTCTCGATCTCGGGCACGCTCCGGCGCTCGGCGTGGCGGATCACCGGGACCACCAGGCCCCGGGGCGCGCCGATGGCGATGCCCATGTGCACGTAGTCGTGGAAGACCAGGTCGTCGCCGTCGATGAAGGCGTTGACCTGCGGGAACGCGGCCAGGGCCTGGCACGCCGCCCGGACGAAGAAGGAGGTGATGCCGAGGCTCGTGCCGTGCTTCGCGTGGAACGAAGCCTTGTGGCGCTTGCGCAGATCCATCACCGCCCCCATGTCCACCTCGTTGAAGGTGGTGAGCATGGCGGTGGAGTGCTTCGCCTCGAGCAGGCGCTCGGCGATGCGCTTGCGGATGGGGCTCATGGGCTTGCGGGTGGTGGGCTCGTCGTCCCC
>CAZGRT010000266.1:0-21177 GCA_964528225.1 uncultured Thermodesulfobacteriota bacterium
ATTCTAATGGGCGACATCCGCGACCCGACTTCCGCCCGCGCAGCCCTGGATGACCACACTTTCGATGCCGTTGTGGAGTGGGTAGCCTTCACCCCAGAACACCTCGGGGTGCTGAACTCGGCGGCGAGCGTGTACTACTACCTGCGGGTCATCGTCACCATGTACTTCCGGGAGGCGCCGGAGAAGCCGTCCGTGGAGATGCTGCGGGGCGGGCCCTCCACCGCCGTCGCCACCGTGCTGGCCGGGTTGGGGGTCCTTTACCTGGGGATCATCCCGGGCAGCATCGTGGACCTGGCGAAGGAAGCCGTGAAGCACCTGGTGTAGGAGCGAATCCTCGGAGGTTCCGAGGGAGGAGAGAGAACAGGGCCCCGCGGGGCCCTGTTCTCGTTCGGCGGAAGGTGAGCGGCGCGGGGAGCGTTCGTCCGCCGCGGGCCCGAAACTCCAGGCTCAGGAGGTGCAGGCCGGACCGCGCCCGTTCAGGGCGAAGTCGGCGATTTCTCGCACCCGTTGCAGATCGAACGGCTTCTCCAGGAAGCCCTCGGCCCGGGCCACGCACTCCTGGTCCGGCGGGCAGTGGGCGCTCATGAGCACGACCTTGGTGCCGGGGCACTGGCGGCGGATGGCCTCCATGGCCTCCAGGCCGTCCATGCCCGGCAGCTTGATGTCGAGGAAGCACAGGTCGTAGAACGCGTCCTCGATGGCCTCCAGGGCCTCCTCCGCGGATGCGGCCTCCCGGACCACAACGCCCTCCTGCTGGAGGACCTGGGCCAGGGAGTAGCGGATGAGCAGTTCGTCGTCGACCAGGAGAACCTTCTTGCTGGCCATGGATACCCCCCTGGAGTGCCTCCGCCCCGGATGGGAGCGGGCCCCGAAGAAGACCGAGAGTCCGGTTTCCCGCAGCGGGGCATGCAAGCTCCAGGCCCATTGCGGCGATGGCGTGGTTGATGCTGCATCGCGGCGTCGTTCCGCGGGTTTGTCGCCCCAGGGCTCGAGGCCGGGGGGGGCGGCAGTGGGAAAGGGGTTCGGGTTTCTGGGAAAGGTGGGTGACATCGCGGACCTCTCCGCGTCAAAATCCGCACGTGGGAGCAGGGCCGCCCCGGGCGCCGGTGAGCCGGAGCGGGGCACTGCCGGAAAGGGCGAGCGATGGACCGGGGCGTGTTCTTCGCACTGCTGGGCTTCGGGGTGGTGGCCGTGGCCGCCAGTTTGCTCCTCCTGCTGCTGTGGCCGTTCCTCGGGGCCATCGCGTGGGCCGGTGTGCTGGCGCTGGCCGCCCAGCCCCTGCACCGTTCCCTGCTGCGGTGGACGAGGGGCCGGCGCAATCCGGCCGCCTTCGCGAGCACGGCCCTGACCGTGGTCGTGGTCGCCGTTCCGCTCTTCACCCTGGGCGTGCTCTTCGCCGCCGAGGCGGTCGGCGTGCTCGGCGCGCTCCAGAAGGCGGTGGCGGCCGGTAAGGTTCCCGGTCGAGAGGCGATCCTCGCGACCCCGTGGGTGTCGGACCTCCTGGCGAGGATCGAGCCACTCACCCGGGGGATGGACTTCCGTGCGGCGGCCCTCGCGGCACTCCGCACCGCCACGGCCTTCGCCGCCGGCCTCTCGACTTCGCTGATCGGGGGTGCGATCTCCGGCCTGGTCCAGTTCCTGGTGATGGTCCTCCTGCTCTTCTTCTGCTTCCGGGACGGTCCCCGGGTGGTGGGGGAGGCCTGGGCGGCCGTGCCGATCAAGGACCGGGACAAGGAGGTGCTGGAAGCGACGGTGACCCGGGTGGTGACGGCCGTGCTGTACGGGATCGTGCTGTCCTGCGCAGCCCAGGGGGTCCTCGGCGGGGTGGGGTTCGCCCTGGCGGGGGTTCCGTCGCCGGTCTTCTTCGGAGCGATCATGATCGTCGCCGCCTTCATCCCGGTGGTCGGGCCGGCCCTCGTGTGGGTCCCCGCGGTCATCTACCTGGCCGCGATCGGGGAGTACGGACGAGCGGGCCTGCTCCTGGGCTGGTGCGTGGTGGTTGTCTCCTCGGTGGACAACTTCCTGAAGCCCTTCTTCATCAGCGGCCGGGCAGGGATCCCACTGCTGGTGGTGGCGCTGGGGGTGCTCGGAGGGCTCGTCAGCCTGGGGTTTCTCGGCGTCATCCTCGGTCCCCTCTTCTTCTGCCTCTTCCTCGAGGTGTTCCGGATCTACCGCGAGGGTATGGCCCCGGCCGCCGGGGGCACCGGCGGGGAGGAACCGTGATGCGCAGGGCGGCGGCGCTCGTTTTCGCGGGCTCGCTGTGCGGCGCGCTGACCGCGGGCCCCGCGCCCGGGTCCACCGGAACGCTGGAACTGCGCCCGGCCTCGGTGGTCGTGGGAGGGAAGGGGAAGACCGTCCGGATGCCGGCGGGTTTCGTGCTCGAGGTGCTGGCGGAGGGGCTCCGCGGACCCCGACTCCTGACCTTCGCCGAGAACGGGGACCTCTTCCTGGGGTCGAAGGGGGGCGCGGTCTACCGCCTCGCGCCCCCCTACACCCGACCCGAGGTGCTGGTCGAGCTCCCGGGCTACCCGCACAGCGTAGCCTTTCGCGAGGGGGAGCTCCTCGTGGCCCAGACCGACGGTCTCTACAGGGCGCCGTACGTCCCCGGGCAGAAACAGGTCCGTCGGGACCAGGTGGCGCTCCTCGCCCCGCTCCCGGCCGGTCGCGGTCACACGAGCCGTACCGTACGGGTGGGGCCGGACGGCGAGGTCTACCTGGCCCTGGGCATCAGCGGCAACTGCAGCGACCAGTACCTGGACGAGAGCTACCCCTTTGCCGACCGCCGGGGCGGGGTCCTCGTCCTCCGGGAAGGCGGGGGGGCCGCCCGCTGGGAGACCTTCGCCTCGGGGCTGCGAAACCCGGTGGGGTTCGACTGGCAGCCCGGCACCGGGGTCCTCTACGCCAGCAACAACGGGCCGGACCACCTGGGCTTCGGACAACCGCCCGAGTACTTCAGCCGGCTCGATCCCGCCTCCTTCCACGGGATGCCGTGGTTCCAGTACGACGGCCGGGAGATCCGCCGCGACCCGTGCCAGGACCGCGCCCCCCCGCGCCCCCTGTCCGACGTGAGCACCCCAGCGGCCACCTTTCCCGCCCGCAGCGCGCCGATGGGGGTGGCGTTCGTGCCCCGGGGCGCCCTGTCGCCGGCGCTCCAGGGCGACGCCGTGGTGGCCCTGCACGGTTCCTGGGCCACGGCGCCGAGCGGTGGGTTCTTCGGCGATCGGGCCACGCGCCGGGAACCCAAGGTGGTCGTCGTGCGGTTCGAGGGGGGGCAGCCGCGAAGGGTGGACGACCTGGTGACCGGGTTCCAGGAAGCCGACGGCGGCCGCTGGGCCCGGCCCGTGGGAGTCGGCTTCGGGCCGGACGGGGCGCTGTACTTCACCAGCGACGACGGGGCCGAGGCCCTCTTCCGGCTGCGGCCGGCCCGAGCCGAAGAGGGGCGGCCATGAGGGTTCTCCTGGTGAACACCAACACGGTGCGCCCGCCCATCGCGCCCATCGGCCTCGACTACCTCGCGGATGCGCTCGGCGAGGCGGGGGCGGAGGTGGGAGTGCTCGACCTGGGCCTCGAGCCGGGTGAGGCAGGCCCCCGGGTCTCCGCCTTCGGGCCCGACGTCGTCGGCCTCACCGTGCGCAACACCGACGACTGCTACTTCGTCAGCCGAGACTTCTTCCTCCCAGGGGTCCGCGCCGTGGTGGAGGAGGTTCGGGCGGCCACCGACGCCCCGCTCGTGCTCGGCGGGGTGGGCTTCTCGGTGATGCCCGAGGCCGTGCTGGACCGCTGCGGGGTCTCCCTCGGGATCGTGGGGGAGGGGGAGTTCTCCTTCCCCGAACTCGCGACCCGGCTCGCCGCGGGGCGTCCGATCGAGGCGTTACCCGGCCTCGTGCGGCGCGACGGCAGCCGGTACGTGCGGACTCCCGTGCGGTTCGGCGACCTGTCGGCGCTCCCCGTCCCCTCGCGGCGGCGCGTGGACAACGCCCGCTACTTCCGGGAAGGGGGTCAGATCGGTTTCGAGACCCAGCGGGGGTGCGACCGCAACTGCACGTACTGCCCGGAGCCCGGGGCCCGGGGGCGGAGGGTCCGCAGGAGGAGGCCGGAGCGGGTCGTCGCCGAGATCCGAAACCTGCTCGACCAGGGGATCGACCACCTGCACACCTGCGACTCGGAGTTCAACCTCTCCGAGGGCCACGTCCTCGACGTGTGTGCGGCCCGGGAGGGCGCCGGGCTCGGCGGGCGCGTGCGCTGGTACGCCTACTGCACGCCCCGGCCCTTCTCCCGGGGCATGGCGGAGGCCATGGCGCGGGCCGGCTGCGCCGGAATCGACTTCGGGGTGGACCACGTGGACGAGGGGATCCTGCGGCGCCTCGGGCGCGACCACCGGCGCGCGGACGTGGAGGCCGCGGCCGAGGCGTGCCGGTCCGCAGGGATTCCCTTCATGTTCGACCTCCTCCTCGGAGGACCCGGGGAGACGCGGGAGACCCTGCGGGACGCCGTGGAGACCATGAAGCGGCTGGAACCGAGCCGGGTCGGGCTCTCGGTGGGGATCCGCGTGTACCCCGGGACCCGGTTTGCTGCCGAGGCCCTCCGGGAGCCCCCGGCCCTGCGCCCCGCCCTCGACCGGGAACCCGACCTGGTGCGCCCGGTGTTCTACTTCTCGCCCGCCCTCGGAGAGGAGATCTTCCCCCTCCTCGGGGACCTCGTGGGCGGCGACCGCCGCTTCCTCTTCGCCGACCCTTCCCGGAAGGGGCAGAACTACAACTACAACGCCAACCGCGTCCTCGAGGAGGCCATCGCGGCGGGGCACCGGGGCGCGTACTGGGACATCCTGCGGCGGCTGGAGGGCGGCGGCTGACCGAGCCCTCCCCGGATCACCGCGCGTCCGCGACGAGGAGCCCTCGCCGGCGCCAGGCCCCCGCGGGTCTCACGGGCCCCCCGCCACGGCGGCCCGGGCGTCGAAGGCCTCGATTTCCGCCGCTACGATCGCCAGTTCCCTGTCCCATCGCTCCTCCTGGTCCGCCGCGGCCTGTTTCCAGCAGGCGAGGCTGCGCCCGTACTCGCGCCACGCCCCCTCCCGGTCTCCCCTCCTCGCCGCCCGGCGGGCGAACCCGAGGTGAAGCAGCGCGTTCGTGACGTGCGGGCTCGCGTCCCGGGCGTGGAACTTGCGCTGGGCGAGGCTGAGGCGCTTGCGGCGCTCCGCGCGCGGCTTCCCGGGGGCGGTCGGCGCTTCCTCGCCGGGCTCCGGTGCGCCTCCTGCCCCGGGGGTGCCGGTATCCCCTCGGGTGGGGTCGGCTTCCGGGGGTCGGCGGACCCCGGCCAGCGCCCGGTAGAGCTGCGGTCTGCGGTGGGCGTAGATCCGCTCCTCGGCCCGCCACCGAGACACCTCCTCCAGGTCGATCTCGACCGAAAGGACCCCCGGCTTCCGGTGGAGGGCCGCCACCGTGTCGCCCCGGGGGTCGAAGATCGCGCTCTCGCCGGAGAAGATCGGCCCGGGGCGGTTCGCGTACACCACGAACTGCTGGTTGTCCAGTGCGGCGGCGCTCATCCGGCGGTGGACGAAGCGCGACGGGAACGAGGCCGGCACGGCCGAGATGTTGACGGCCACCTCGGCCCCCAGGAGGGCCGAAGCGCGCCACACCTCGGGGAACGCGGCGTCGAAGCAGACGTTGATGCCCACCGGGCCGAACGGCGCGTCGAACACGCGGAGGCGGCGGCCCGGCACGAAGTCCTCCGTCCAGTGGACGTGGGTCTTGACGTAGTGCTGCGTCACCCGCCGGTCCACGTAGGTGGCCACGTTCATGAGCCGGTCCCCCGTGCGCCGCATCTCCCCGATGATGACCCGCCCGTCCACGTCCCGCACGTGACGGTACAGGTCGGAGGAGATGGTGCCGTAGACCGCGCGCATCTTCCGGTACAGGAAACCCTCGGGCTTCTCCGCGGAGGGGTGGCCGTGCAGGCACAGTTCCGGGAAGACGACCAGGTCGGCGCTCCGGTGGTCCGCGATGAGGCCCTTGAGGGTGTCCACGTGGTGCCGGATGTCCCGGGCGTCGTACCCGACCTGGACGACCCGGACGTCGAGGGTCGCCCCCATCACGCGGCCAGGAACGGAGGGATGTACCTCTCGCGGATCTCCTGCTCGATCCTCTGGAGGAAGGCGCGGGTGATCTCTGCGCCGTACGCCGCGTCCCCGTACCGGTACAGGCTCCCCTTGTCCTTCCGGAGGTTCTCCGCGGCCAGTTCCCGGTGGGGGCCGGTCATGCGCCGAGCGGCGATGCGCTCGACGATCCCGTGGATCCCCGAACCGGACTGGGCCGGGTCCTTGATGCGGAAGGCCAGGTAGGCGGGGACTCCCAGCTCGACGGCGGCCTGGCGGTGGACCCTCTTGCGCATGCGGTCCTCCTTGCCCTGGATCTTGAGGCGCGGGGAGACGCGCATCGCCGTGTGGATCACGTCCCGGTCGAGGTAGGGGGCCCGCAACTCGATGGAGTGGGCCATGGTGAGCTTGTCCTCGCGCTCCAGCGTGTCCGTGTACAGGTAGTTCAGGTCCTCCCAGAGCTTCTCGTGGAGCCACAGGTACCCGTCCTCCTCGAGGACGTCGGTGTACCAGGGGTAGCCGGCCCACAGCTCGTCGGCGGCCTGGCCCGTGTACATCACCCGGATCCCGTCCTCGGAGGCCATCTTCGCGGCCAGGTACATGGGGATCGCCACCTCCACCTGGAGCAGCCCGCTCTCCTCCACGTTGCGGATCACCTCGGGGAGAAGTTCCTCCACCCCCGCCTCGTCGATGATCGTGTTCTTCAGCTCCAGGCCCAGATCCTCGGCCACCGAACGGGCGGCGGCGATGTCCCCGGAGTCCTCCGTCCCGGTGCAGTAGCAGATGACGTTGCGCCCCTCCTGCTGGAGCAGCTTCGCGATGAGCACCGAGTCGATGCCGCCGGAGAAGATGACGCCGAGCACCGATTCGTGGAGGCCGACGAGGCGCTTCTGCACGGCCTTGAGCAGCGCATCCTTGTAGAGTTCCACCGCCTCGCCGAAGTCCACCACGTCGATCTGCGGCAACTGCAGGTGGTAGCCCCTCCTCACCTCGGTGGTCCGGTCGTCGAGGTACAGGAGGTCTCCCGGGTGGACCCGCTGGGGCTCGTCCCGCCCGTTCCAGAGCGCCTTCCGCTCCGACGCGAAGTAGGTGACGTCTCCGTTCTGGATGAAGTACAGGGGCTTCTTCCCGATCGGGTCCCGGGCCACGACTACGGACGCCCCGTCCGTCACGGCCATCGCGTACATCCCGTCGAGGAGCCCGATCACCTTCTGGACCGCTTCCAGCAGGTCCCCGCGGTAGGTCTCCTCGAGAAGGTGCACCAGGACCTCGCTGTCGCTCGTCGTGTCCCAGTTGTGGTGGTGCTGCAGGAGCGACTTGAGCTTCTCGTAGTTGTAGATCTCGCCGTTGTGGATGAGCGCCAGGGAGCCGTCGCACGCGGTGAAGGGCTGGGTCGTCGTCTCCCGGCCCACGATCTTCAGCCGCGAGTGCCCCAGGGCGATGCGGCTCGGACGCCGCAGCGCCGTGCGCAGGTCGTCCAACTCCTCCACCCGCAGCACCTCGCCGTCCAGGCAGATCCCGTTGGTGTCGGGACCTCGGTGCTCCATCTTCTTGAGCATGTCGTATACGTCGTCGGACGGGATCTTCCCGCCACGCGAAAAGTGGCCGCAGATCGTGCACATGGGTTTCCTGCTCCTTTTCCCGGAATCGGTCTTGGGGTTGGCGGGCCGCGGTGCGGCGGGGGGTCAGACGCCTCGGGCCTGCTCCTCCGGTGACGGCCCCGGGGGTTCGGGGATGGGGCCCGCCGCCTCGACCTCGTCGAGTTCCGGCCCGCTCATCATGGAGGCGAGTCTCTGCAGGGCCCCCAGGAGGAACGAGCGCTCCCAGTCGTCGAGTTCGCGGAACCGAGTGAGGAAGCGGCTGTGCAAGGGAGGGGGCGACGTCTCCAGGAGGGCCTCGCCCTCGGTGGTGACCCGTGCCGTCACCCGCCGGCGGTCCTGCTCGGAGCGGGTCCGCCTTACGAGGCCCCGGCGCTCGAGACGGTCCAGGATCCCCGTGATCGTGGCGTGGCTGAGGCACGCCGCCCGGGCGAGCTCGCCTCCCGTGGCCTCCCCGCGGCGGCCGAGTTCGCGGAGCACGAAGAGTTGGGGCGAGGTGAGCCCGTACGCGTGCTGGATATGGCGGGAGTGGAGGCTCGCGGCCCGCGCGATTCGGCGCAGGGCGACGAGCACCTCCTCCTCGGTGGGGTCTCTCACGGTTTCCATCGTGCCTCCGGAAGTCGATGAGCTTAGCACACGAAGGAATTTTTCCGCAACCGGTGGGGCAGGCTCTTTCTGGTTCCAGATATTTTGGCTTTGATATGAAGGGAGCCACTGCGGTGGAGGGCGCCGATATTCGGAAGGGTTCAAACGGAAAAGGGGGGCGTTGCCCCGGCCCAAGACGACGAGAGGGGCCGCGCGGCGTGCCGCGCGGCCCCTCGGATGCCGGGAACCGGGAGTCGGTCCTACTTATGCCCGCACTTGCAGCCCTGGGCGTGCTCGCACTTGCACTCGGGCCCGCACTTGCACTCGGCAGGGGCACCGGCCTGCCCGCACTTGCAGCCCTGGGCGTGCTCGCACTTGCACTCGGGGCCGCACTTGCACTCGGCGCCGGCCGCGTGCCCGCACTTGCACTCGGGGCCGCACTTGCACTCGGCCGCCGTACCCTGGGCGCACTTACAGTCGGGGCCGCACTTGCACTCGGCCATCGCCGCGTGGCCGCCGTGGCTCTCGGCCGTGGCCGTGGCGACGGCGAAGCCGAAGGCGAGAGAGACCGCAAGGAGAAGGGAGAGAGCAATTCGCTTCATGGGGATCCTCCGAAGGGGGGGGCCTCCGGCCCCGTTGGCATTTCCGGCAGAAGATAACCGTTACAGCCGAGTGTTGGCAATCCCTATCGCCCGGGTGGGCGGGCCGCGCCCTTGCTCCACGGAGTCCCGCGCGCTAGAACAATGCGAGCCGCGCGGAAGGCACGACGTATCCCGTCGGGGGGCCGCCGCTTCCCTTCGGCCGTCCACTCGCTATACACTCCCGCCCCACTCTCGAACCTGCCGGGGAAATCCATGGAGAACGTACGAAATTTCTGCATCATCGCCCACGTGGACCACGGGAAATCCACCCTGGCGGACCGCCTCATCCAGGCGTGCGGCGCCGTGGAGCAGCGCACCTTCCAGGACCAGTTGCTCGACACCATGGACATCGAGCGGGAGCGCGGGATCACCATCAAGAGCAACAACATCTCCCTGGGGTACAGGGCGCGGGACGGCAAGGACTACGTGCTCAACCTCATCGACACCCCCGGCCACGTGGACTTCTCCCACGAGGTGCGCCGCGCGCTGATGGCGTGCGAGGGGGCGCTCCTGGTGGTGGATGCCACCCAGGGTGTGGAAGCCCAGACCGTGGCGAACCTCTACCTCGCCATGGAGTACAACCTCAGGCTCGTGCCGGTGATCAACAAGATCGACCTGCCGGCCGCAGACGTGGAACGGGTGCGCGAGGAGATCGACGCGGACCTGGGATTGGATCCCTTCGAGGCCATCGCCATCTCCGCGAAGAAGGGCGTCGGCATCGAGGAGGTGCTGGAGGCGATCGTCCAGAAGCTTCCCCCGCCCAAGGGAGATCCGGAGGCGCCTCTCAAGGCGCTGATCTACGACGCCTACTACGACCCCTACCGCGGGGCGATCCTCCTGTGCCGGATCCAGGAGGGGACCATGCGGCCGGGCATGAAGATCCGCCTGATGCACACGGAGAAGGACCACGAGGTCGAGGAGGTGGGCCTCAACCGGCTCGGCCGCCTCAAGGGGGCCGAGCTCCCCGCGGGCTCGGTCGGCTACGCGATCGCCGGGATCAAGACCATCCGCGACGTGGAGATCGGCGACACCATCACCGAGGCGGGCCGCCCCGCGGCGGAGCCGGTGCCGGGGTACCGGCCGGCCAAGCCGGTGGTCTTTTCCTCGGTCTACCCGATGGGCAGCGACGAGTACGAAGATCTCACCCGCGCCCTGGAGAAGCTCTCCCTCAACGATGCGGCCCTGGTGTACCAGAAGGACTCCTCGGCGGCCCTGGGGCACGGCTTCCGCTGCGGGTTCCTGGGGCTGCTCCACCTGGACGTGTTCCAGGAACGGCTCCAGCGCGAGTTCGGGATGTCGCTCATCCTGTCGGCGCCCTCGGTGCTCTACAAGGTCACCCTCACCGACGGGAAAGCGCTGGAGGTGGACAACCCCTCCTACTGGCCCGACCCCGTCCGGATCAAGTCCGTCGACGAGCCCTACATCCGGGCCGCCATCCTGTGCCCCGAGAAGTACATGGGGACCGTGATGGACCTGTGCCGCGAGTACCGGAGCGCGAAGCTCACGGTCAACTACCTCGCCGTGGGCCGCCTGGAGGTGATCAGCGAGATGCCCCTCGGGGAGGTCCTCTTCGACTTCCACGACCGGCTCAAGACCGTGACCCGCGGGTACGGTTCCTACGACTGGGAGCCGCTCGAGTACCGGCCCGGCGACATCGTGCGGGTGGACATCCTCGTCAACGGGGAGAAGGTGGACGCGCTGTCCTACCTGGTGCACCGGGAGAAGGCCCGGGTCAGGGCGCTGCACTACTGCGAGAAGCTGGCCGACTGCATCCCCCGCCACCAGTTCAAGATCCCCATCCAGGGCGCGATCGGCGGCAGCGTCATCGCCCGGACCAACATCCAGGCGGTGCGCAAGGACGTCACGGCCAAGTGCTACGGGGGCGACATCACCCGCAAGCGCAAGCTCCTGGAGCGGCAGAAGGAGGGCAAGAAGAAGATGCGCATGTTCGGCTCGGTGGAGATCCCCCAGGAGGCCTTCGTGGCGGTGCTGCGCACCGACCAGGGGCAGTGAGCGAAGGCCCCTCCTCCGAGAACCCGGACTGGGCCGGAGCCCTGGCCCGCCCCCTGCCCGCCCTGGACGACCCGGAGGGCGATGGGGTCCCCTCCGACCTCCCTCCCGTCGTGGACGCCCACGTCCACGTCTTCCCCGACCGCCTCATGGAGGCGGTCCGGCGCTGGTTCGACGAACACGGCTGGCCCGTCCGGTACCGCCTGACCTCGCCGGAGATCGGCTCCTTCCTCCTCGACCGGGGCCTCGCCGGCGCCGTCCTGCTCCACTACGCCCACCGGCCGGGGATGGCCCGGGCCCTCAACCGCTACGCCGCGGGCCTGGCGGAGTCCGACCCGAGGCTGACCGCCCTCGCGACGGTCTTTCCCGGGGAGCCGGGGGCGGCGGAGATCCTGGAGGAGGGCTTCGCGCTGGGCCTCGCGGGGGTGAAGGTCCACCAGCACGTCCAGTGTTTCGACCCCGACGGCCCGGAGTTTCGTGAGGTGTGCGGCGCGTGCCAGGCCCGGGACAAGCCCCTGGTGGCCCACCTGGGGCGGGAGCCGCGAAGCCCGGCGTACCGCTGCGACCCCCACGCCGTGTGCGCGGCGGAGAAGGTCGAGCGCCTGCTGCGCGACTACCCGCGCCTGCGCCTGTGCGTGCCGCACCTGGGCGCGGACGAATTCGAGGCGTACCGCCAACTCGCGAAACGGCGGGACAACCTCTGGCTGGACACGACGATGATGCTCTCGGGCTTCTTCCGCGGAATGGAGCCCCCGCCCCTGCGCACCTACCGGCCAGACCGGGTGATGTACGGCACCGACTTCTGCCACCTCCCCTACGCCTGGGACCGGGAGCTGCGGCGGGTCCTCGGGCTGAAGCTGCCCGATGCCTTCCTGGAGCGGTTCCTCGGCGGCAACGCCCGGGAGTTCTTCGGCGCGCAGGCAGGTTAGCCGCCGCTCGCGGATCCTCCCGGCGCGACCCCGAAGCGCGCGGTGAAGTGGAAGGCGCTGCCCCCGGTCGGCGCCGGCTCCACCCAGATGCGCCCGGCCATCAGCCGAACCAGCAGCGAGCAGATCGCCAGCCCGAGCCCGACGCCCTCGTGGGGCCGCTGCGGGCCGCCGTCGGCTTGGACGAAGGCCCCGAAGATCGCCTCCCGCTGCCCCTCCGGGACCCCGATCCCCGTGTCGCGCACGGTGAAGTGGAGCCCGATGGCTCCCGGCGCCTCCGACTCGACGTCCACCCGGACGTCGATTCCCCCGGTCTCGGTGAACTTGATGCCGTTGTCCAGCAGGTTGCGGAGCACCTGGGCGAGCCGATCCCCGTCTCCGAGCAGGGCGTCCGGGACCTCCGGGGCCACCGCGTAGTCGAGCGTCAGGCCCTTGCGGCCCGCGAGAATGCCCAGGGAGCGCAGCGTTTCGCCGAGGACCTCCCGCAGCTGGAACGGTCCCACCTCCAGCCGGAGCTTGTGGGCCTCGAGCCGCGACAGGTCGAGGATCTCGTCGATGAGGCGGAGCAACTGGCGGCCGTTCCGGAGGACCCGTTCCAGGCTCTGGCGCTGTTCCCCGCGGAGGGGGCCCTCGACCTCGTCCAGGAGGAGCTCGGTGTAGCCGAGGATCGAGTTCATCGGGGTGCGCAGCTCGTGGCTGATGCTGGCGAGGAACTGACCCTTCAGGCGGTTCGCCGATTCTGCCGCGTCCCTGGCCTCCACCAGTTCCTCCTCGGCCTGCTTCCTGGCCCGCTCCTCCTCCTCCCTCCGGAGGCGCGCGCTGAGGATGGGCGCCGTGTAGGAGGCGACGGCCTCCAACAGGCGGACGTCCTTCCTCCCGTAGCCGCCCGGCTTGTTCGCGACGGTGACGAGTCCGATCACGGCGCCGCGGTGGAGCAGGGGCACGCTCAGGGCGGAGCGGATCGGGACGTGGCCCTCGGGAACCGAGAAGGGGCCCCGGGACACGAGCGACCTTCCTTCCCGCAGGGCCTGGCCCCAGATGCCCGCCCACGTCTCGTGCGGAAATCGGATGTCCCGGTCGGTGACCCGGCAGAGGTCCCACACGTCCCGGGTCAGGGAGGGGCTCACGAGGGCGCCCGCCTCGTCGATGTACCCGAAGAAGCCGAAGGGGCTGGCGAGCGCCTCCCGGATCTGCCCGAGAACCCGGCTGTAGACCTCCTCGTCCGACGCGGACAGGAACGCCTCGGCCACCCGCCCGCGCGTCTCGAGCTCGCTCTGGGAGGCCTTCAGAGCCTTGAGGGTGCGGCGCAGGGTCCGCAGCGGGAAGACGCTCAGGATCGTGTACAGCGCCGCCCCGAAGGCCAGGCTCACGGCGGCCACGAGCGTCGTCTCCCGGAGCACGGGGGCGAGGGATCGGGTCACTTCGATGCGGCCGGCGGGGTGCCCCGAGTCGTACACGAGGGCCGAGCGGGTGATCCGGGGCCGGGAGAGCGGACCCCCGCGCTCGAGCACCAGAGCGCCGCCCTCGTCGAACACGCTGCGCACCTCGGCCGGGGCGTCGCCCATCCGGCTCTCCAGGAGGTCCACGATCCGCAGTTCCTGATAACGCCACAGGCCCGGGCTGGCGCTCGCCAGATCGCTCAGCGCCTCCGCGGCCAGTTCCGCCTCGATGCGGATTTCCGTGGTGACGTGGTGGTGCTCCATCACAAGGTACGCCAGGGGGAGGCCCAGGGCGATGAGGCTGCCGAGCGATGCGGAGAGCGCCTGGGTGAGGAACGCGATGCGGCGTGCGGAGGGGTCCACGGCTACCTCTCCGCCGTCGGCGGCAGGTACCCGGACTCCCGCACGATCGCTCGCCCGCGGGGCGAGTCCACGAAGTCCAGGAACCGCTGGACGCGAGGGGAGGGCGGGCTCTGGTAGACGAGGTGGAGCGGCCTTCGCCACGGGTAGCCCGCAGAGGCCGGATCGCCGCCGGGGCCCGCCCCGTCCACGGCGAGGGGCCGGAGGTGCCGGCCCTCGGTCCGGATGAGCGCCAGGGTCGACATGCCGAAGGCTCCGGGGAGTCTCTCCATCAGGTCGGCGGCGTCCTGGTCCGTGGTCGCCGTGACCAGGCCCTTGCGCCGCTGGGCCGCCCGGACGGCGTCGCGGAGAGCCGGCGAGATCGTCTCCAGCAACCGGGTGTCCGAGTCGCTCGGCGGCCTCAGGATGAGCCGGATCGGCGTCCCGTCGGGCCAGGCGAGCTCGTCGCCGGAGTAGATCCGGGAGACCCGTTCCAGGGAGACCGCGGTCACCGGCGACCGGGCGGACACCGCGAACACGAAGGGTGTCTCGCCGAGGAAGCGAGCCTCCAGCCCTCGTCCCGCCTCGTCTCCCCGCAGGGGCCGGGCGCTCGCGGCCAGGTCGAGCGCTCCTCCCAGCAGGGCGCGGAGACCCCCGCCGGTGCCGAGGCTGGGGACGATCACGGCGGCGAGCGCCGGGTCCTCGCCCACCTCGGCTGCGGCCAACGCGCGCAAGGTCCCGAGGGCGCTCCCGTTGCCTCCCATGCGGAGGACGGAACCGTCGGGCGGCGGCGCCGACGCCGCGGTCGAGGCGAGCAGGAGCCCGAGCCCGATCATCGAGCGGAACGGACGAGTCACGTCCTCCCTCCTCGCAAGGTCGCGGACCCCGCCTGTCTAGCGGACGCCCTCGCGGTGTCAAGCCCGCCGCCCGTGATCTGGAGGCCTGCCTCGGGGCGCGGTATGATCACTGTCGCGGGGCCTGGCCCGCCTCGAGGCCGCCGGGCGGGCGGGAGGAGGACGATGGAGGTCGACGCGCGGATCCGCAGGTTCCTGGAGGCGCGGGCCTTCGGGGTGGTCGGGGCCTCGGCGGATCGCGGGAAGTACGGGAACAAGGTGCTGCGCTGCTACCTCCAGCACGGTCGCGCGGCGGTGCCCGTGAATCCCCGCCGGAGGGCCATCGAGGGTGTCGCCTGCGTGCCGGGCGTCGCGGGCCTGCCGCCGGAGGTGACCAGCCTTTCGATCATCACCCGGCCGGCCGTCACGGAGGCCGTGGTGGCGGCGGCGGCCCGGCGCGGCATCCGACGGCTCTGGATGCAGCCGGGGGCGGAGAGCCCGGCTGCCATCGCGGCGTGCCGGGGCCACGGCATCGAGGTCATCGCCGACGGGAGCTGCATCCTGGTGGTGCTGGGGTATCGGGACGACTGGGTGCCGGAGGGCTGACCCTTCCGCTTGCGCGAGGGAGGTTGGGAGATGGCCGCGGGTTCCCGCACGGAGTTCGCCCCTGCGGAGAGGAGTTCCCCGCGGGAGATCG
Source organism: uncultured Thermodesulfobacteriota bacterium (assembly GCA_964528225.1). GTDB lineage: Bacteria > Desulfobacterota > Deferrisomatia > Deferrisomatales > JACRMM01 > CAZGRT01. Next base: position 15,160 of record CAZGRT010000266.1, read on the forward strand.
CCCGGCAGACGCGACTGCTCGAGGGGCTTCCCTACCTGCGCGCAACCCTGGACGCGGTGCCCCAATGCCTGATGATGCTCAACGGCCGCCGCCAGGTCGTGCTGGCCAACCGCGCCCTGGGGCGGTTGCTCCGCCTCGACGACGTGAGACGGGTGTACGGGTCGCGCCCGGGGGAGGCCCTGGACTGCGTCCACGCCTCGGACGGAGCGTGCGGCTGCGGCACGAGCCTCTTCTGCCGGGCCTGCGGGGCCGTGGACGCCATCCTCGCGAGCCAGGAGGGCGAGGCGGCCGCCCGGGAGTGTCGGATCCTCCAGAAGTCGAGCGGCCTGGCCCTGGATCTCCGGGTCTCCGCCGTGCCCTTCCAGGCGGGCACGGAACGCTTCACGGTCTTCGCGGTGTCGGACATCGGGGACGAAAAGCGCAGGCACGCCCTGGAGAGGCTGTTCTTCCACGACGTCCTGAACACCGTGGGCAACCTCCGCACCCTCGCGTACCTCCTCGAGGATGCGAACGCCGAGGAGGTGCTCTCCTACCGGCCCGTCCTGCGCCGGGTGGCGGACGAGTTGTCGGCCCTGGTCCGCGAGCAGCAGGAGTTCGTGGCCGCGGAGGAGGGGGAACTGACCGTCCGGGTGGCCCAGGTGAGCGCCGCGGCCATGCTCGCCGCGGCCGCCGGGGGACGGGGCGGTCCGCCCCCGGGGCCAGCCCCCGCGGTGTCCGTCGAGGTTCGCCGCCCCGCCCCGGATTTCCGCGTGGGGACCGACGAGACGATCCTGGGGCGGATCCTGGGCAACATGCTCAAGAACGCGGTGGAGGCTTCGTCGCCGGGCGACTCCGTGATACTGGGCTGCGAACGGAGAGCGGACGGGGCGTGCTTCTGGGTCGAGAACCCCGCCTTCATCCCGGCGGAGGTCCAGCTCCAGGTGTTCCAGCGCTCCTTCTCCACCAAGGGGCCGGGCCGGGGGCTCGGCACCTACGGGATGCGCCTGCTCGCCGAGCGGTACCTGGGGGGGAGGGTGACCTTCACGAGCTCCCGGGAGCGGGGTACGCGCTTCGAGGTCTTCCTGCCGGAGCGGCGCGCCGGCGCCTCCGCAGCCCACTGACCGCGGCAACGGGCCTCACGCGGGCCTATCGGAGCCGGAGGACGGCCGCCACCGGCCGTCGGTCCCCAGGACCTCGTGGGGCCGGAAGCGCGCCTTGTACTCCATCTTCCTGCATCCGTTCACCCAGAACCCCAGGTAGTAGTAGGGGAGGCCCATGGACGCGGCGGCCCGGATCTCCACCAGGCTGCTGAAAGTCCCCAGGCACCGGGGGGAGTCCGCGGGATCGAAGTAGAAGTAGACCGAACTCAGGCACCGGGGGGTCACGTCGCACACCCCGACTCCCAGGAGGCGTCCGCCCGCATCGCGGTACAGCATCTCGACGGTGTCGGTGGGGGATCGGTACAGGAAGTCCTCGAGATCCTCCCAGGTCCCGACCTCCTCCCGGTCGTGGCGCGCCGCCATGTACCGGGCGTAGAGGGCGCGGCGTTCCTCGGTGAGGTGCGGACGCCCGAAGGACACGGTCAGATCCCGGTTCCTCTTCCAGACCCGGCGCTGACTGCGGCTGGCGCGGAAGGTCGCGACCGGAACGCGCAGCGCGGCACACGCCCGGCAGCCGGGGCAGGCCGGCTGGTAGAAGACCTGACCGGAGCGCCGGAAACCGGCGTCCAGGAGTTCCTGGTAGGCGGCGCCCGGGAGCTCGGCGCAGCGAAACCCCCGGCTCACCGAGGTGCGGCCGTCCAGGTAGGGACACGGGTAGGGGGTCGTGGTGGTGACCGGCAGGCCCAGCGGTACGGGCGGGGCGGGAAAGAGGCTGAAGGTCTGCGGCGCACGGGCGCCCTCTTCCCGGCGCGATTCGTCGGTGCGGCGGCGGTCCGGGCCTCCGGCTTGCCGCTCGGCCGGGGAGGGGATGGACGGCGGGGCTTGGTTCACGGTGGGATCGTGGTAGCACGGGCTCCCGCCGGGCGTCAACGCGGGGGAGGGGCCGTGGTCCTCCCGGCAGCGAGGCGCCGGAGCCGCGAGGAGGACCGTGAGGTGATGGCGCCGGCCCTCCCCCCGCGCGAGGTCGCATCCCGAGGTTCCCGGCCCCGGACGAGAGCCCAGGGGGTCCTGCGGGGACACCTTGCCCCCGCGGGTCAACCATCCCTGACGCCGGAAAGGTGACGGGGCTGCCGAAGCAGCCCCGTCACCCAGGAGGAAGAGGAGGAGGAAAGTCGCCGTTCTCGGGACCGCCTGCGGCGCTCCCTAGGTCTCACGGCTTGGTTCAATCATAGCGCGGCGCCATGAGATCCGGATGAAATCCCCATGAGAAGTCCATGAGAATGCCCGCGGCGCTTCCCGCCGGCGTCAGAAGGCTCGCGCGGCCTCCTCGGCGGCCGTGCGAGCCGCGGCCAGGTTCTTCTCCGCGTCGGGGGAGAGGGTGCCCTCCACCCGCAGGGTCCGCACGTCGGAGAACCCCATGAACCCGAAGATGCACTCCAGGTAGGGTTTCTGGAAGTCGTACCCCGCCATCGGGGACCCGGCCGGGTACTCCCCTCCGCTGGCAAGGAGCAGTTGGAGCGGCTTCCCCGTGACCAGGCCCGAATAGCCCTTGGCCGGGTCGAAGGCGAACGTCAGCCCCGGTTGCACAACCACGTCGAGCCACTGCTTGAGGCGGTACGGGATCGCGAAGTTCCACATCCCGGTGGAGAGCACCACCTTGTCTGCGGACTTGAGGCGGTTGGCCGCCGCGACGACGCGGTCCCACGCCCCGGCCTCGTCCGGGGAGTGCGCCAGGCCCCGCATCACCTTGTACTTCCCGGAGGCCGCCGTGAAGTCGAAGGCGGGGAGGTCCGACTTCCACAGGTCCAGCGTCTCCACCGCGTCGGCGGCGTGGGACGCGCGGTAGGCGTCGAGGAAGGCCCGGGCGACGCGGGTGGAGAAGGACAGCGCCTCGCCCATGGGGCTTGCCTGGATGTGAAGGATCTTGGCCATTGCTTTCCTCCCTGGTACGGTTTGGGCTCCCCCGGAGGGGGGCGTCGGCTGTGCAACGTACCGAGCGGTCGCCGTCCGTCAAGGGCGGCGAGGGACTCGAGAGGGCGGGCTTGGAGCTTCGGAGACGACCCGTGGTCACGGTGGGAGGGGACGAGCGTCGCGTCGCCGTCCCGCTCCTGGTGCTGGCGGCGCTGGCCGCCGGTCTGCCCGCGTGCCTCCCGGCGCGGCCCTTCGACGAGGCCCGGTGGCGCGATGCCGTCGAGGCCACGCGGGAGAGCGACCTGCACGCGCCCCACCGGGACGCCGAAGGGGGGTTCTTCAACCCCTGGATGCCACAGGATCGTTCTGTCTGGGACTTCTGGCGGTGGAAGCTCTCCCGGCGGGGGGGCGTCGCCGAGGCGGCGGGGTCGACCGACCGGGCTCCCGCGGTGGAGAACTCCGGCGCGTACCTCTCGGAGCCGGCCGGCAGACCCTCCGTAACCCACGTGGGCCACGCCACGTTCGCCGTCCACTGGGGCGGGCCCGTGGTCGTGACCGACCCGTTCTTCAGCCGCCGGGCCGCCGTCGTTGAGCGGCTGGTGCCTCCGGCCTTCGGGCCGGAGAGGGTGCCCGACGGATCCGTCGTGGTCGTCAGCCACAACCACTACGACCACCTCGACGCGGACTCCGTGGCTGCCCTGGCCGAGAGGGTCACCTTCCTCTGCCCGATGGGGCTGGGGGAGTTCCTCCGGGGGCGCGGAGCGGCGCGGGTGCGGGAGATGGACTGGTGGGAGGAGGCGGAGGTCGGGGGCACGCGCTTCGTCTGCCTCCCCGCCCAGCACTGGTCGCGCCGCTTCGGACAGGGGTACAACGAGACCCTCTGGTGCTCGTGGCTCCTGGAGCGGGACGGCCGGAGGGTGTACTTCGGCGCGGACTCGGGGTACTTCAAGGGCTTTCGCGAGTTCGGCCGCCGGTTTCCCGGCATCGACGTCGCGCTGCTGCCCATCGGCGCCTTCGAGCCCCGCTGGTTCATGCACTACCCCCACATGGACATCGACGAGGTCCTCCGGGCGTTCGAGGAGCTGGGCGCGGCGCGGCTCGTCCCCACCCAGTGGGGGGTGCTCGAACTGGGAGACGAGCCCGCGGCGTGGCCGGCGGCCGCGCTCCGCCGGGAAGTCGACGGCCGTCCCGCCCTGCGCGACCGGGTGGTCGTCCTTCCCGTGGGCGGGCGCCTTTTCTTCGGCGGGGAGGGCTGAGGGCGTGGACCGTCGATCCGACGGGGGAGGCGGCGCAGCGTGAGCCCTCCCGAGCGCCATCCGGTCTTCGGGCTCCACCTGTGGCGGCTCCTGCCGTTCCTGGCCCCGTACCGGGCCCGGGTGGCGGCGGGGCTGGCCACGAACGTGCTGGCCCGGTTCTTCGACCTCCTCCCCATGCTGGTGGTCGGGCGGGTGGTGGACGCCATCGCCGCGGCGGGTGCGGCCGGAGGCGTGGGGTCGCGTACCTTCCTCGGCTACGGGTCGGCCGTGCTGGGAACCTTCGCCGGGCTCGCCCTCTTCCAGTCCATCAGCGACTACGCCTGGGACACCCTCGCCCAGAAGGTGCGCCACGACCTCCGGGTGCGGCTCTACGAGCACCTCCAGACCCTGGAGGCGGCGTTCTTCGAAGAGCGTCAGACCGGTGACCTGATGGCCGTGCTCTCGGGCGACGTGGACAACCTCGAGAACTTCTTCTCCGACGCCACCACGAGCCTCGTCCGCATCGCCATCACCTTCCTCGGCACCTACGGGTTCCTGCTGTGGCTCGACTGGCGGCTCGCGGCCCTGCTCTTCGTGCCCCTGCCCTTCGCGGTCCTGGCGGTGCGCTTCTTCGCTACCCGCGTCCAGCCCCAGTATCGCCGCACCCGCCAGGCGGTCGGCGCCATCAACAGCGTGCTCGAGAACAACCTCCAGGGGATCGCGGTGATCCAGGCCTACACCGCCGAGGCCCAACAGGCGGCGCGGGTGGCCGAGCAGTCCGTGGAGTACCGGGACGCCGCGATCCAGGCGGCCCGCGAGCGCGCCAAGTTCATCCCCGTCATCTACGGGATCGCGGGCGCGGGGTTCGGCACCCTGATCGGCCTCGGGGGCTGGCTCACCTTCGCCGGCTACGGGCCCTCCGTCGGGGACTACACGACCTTCGTCCTGTTCGCCATGCGGCTCGTGATGCCGCTGTTCGTGTTCGGCATGCTCATCAACCAGTTCCAGCGCTCCGAGGCCTCCGCCCGCCGCATCCTCGAACTGCTCGACACGCGGCCCCGGGTGGCGGACCGGGACGGCGCCCGGGCCCTGGAGGGATCCCCGTCCTCGATCGAGTTCGAGGCGGTCCGCTTCGCCTACCCGGGGCGGACCCCGGTCATCAACGGCGTGGACCTGCGGATCGCGAAGGGGCAGGTCGTGGGGGTGGTCGGGCCCACCGGGGCGGGGAAGAGCACGCTGGTGAAGCTGCTGCTGCGCTACTACGAGCCGCTCTCGGGTGAGATCCGCGTCGACGGCGCGCCCCTGGAGCGCTTCACCCTCGAGAGCTTCCGGCGCCACGTGGGGTACGTCTCCCAGGACGCCTTCCTGTTCTCCGGCACCATCGCGGAGAACATCCGTCTGGGCGCGCCGGCGGCTTCCGACGAGGCCCTGCGGGAGGCAGCCCGGATCGCGGGAGCCGAGGAGTTCATCGTGGACCTGCCGGAAGGCTACGACACCTGGGTGGGCGAGCGGGGGGTCAAGCTCTCCGGGGGGCAGCGCCAGCGCATCTCCCTGGCCCGGGCCGTGCTGCGCGACCCGCCGATCCTCCTGCTCGACGAGGCCACCTCCGCGGTGGACACCCGGACCGAGGAGATCATCCAGCGAAACCTCCACCGGTTCCGGGCCGGCCGCATGACCCTGGCCGTGGCCCACCGGCTTTCCACCGTGCGCGCGTGCGAGGAGATCCTTGTGCTGGTGGACGGCGTCGTGGTGGAGCGGGGCACCCACTCGGAGCTCCTCGAAGCGCAGGGGGT
>CAZGRT010000267.1:0-2208 GCA_964528225.1 uncultured Thermodesulfobacteriota bacterium
GATGTACTCGGCGGCCTCTTCCTCGGCGGAGCCGCCGATCTCTCCGATCATCACGATGCCCTCGGTCGCGGGGTCGTCCTTGAACAGGGAGAGGGCGTCGATGAAGTTGGTGCCGATGATCGGGTCGCCCCCGATGCCGAGGCACGTGGTCTGCCCGATGCCGAGCTTGGTGAGCTGGTCCACCGCCTCGTAGGTCAGGGTGCCGGAGCGGGAGATCACGCCCACCGGCCCCTTCTTGTGGATGTGCCCGGGCATGATGCCCACCTTGCACTCCTCGGGGGTGATCACCCCGGGGCAGTTGGGGCCCACGAGCCGGGTCTTCCTCGGATCCAGCGCGCGCTTGACCCGGACCATGTCCAGGGTGGGGATGCCCTCGGTGATGCACACCACAACCTTGATGCCCGCGTCCGCCGCCTCGAGGATGGCGTCGGCCGCGAAGGGCGCGGGCACGAAGATCATGGAGGTGTCGGCGCCGGTCTGCTTCACCGCCCCGGCCACCGTGTCGAACACGGGCACGCCCAGGATCTCGGTGCCGCCCTTGCCCGGCGTCACGCCGCCCACGAGCTTGGTGCCGTACTTCTGGCACTGCTCCGAGTGGAACTTGCCGTTGCCTCCCGTGATGCCCTGGCAGATGACCCGGGAGTCCTTGTTGACCAGGATGCTCATGTTCTAGCCCTCAGCTCTCAACAGTCAGCAGTCAGCGAAACGCTTCTCCGGCGCGGCCCCTCGGTTCCCCGGGCCGCGTCCCCTCACGCAGCCTTCTTCGCCGCGGCCATCACCTTCTCGGCGGCCTCGCTCATGGTCTCCGCCGTGATGATGGGCAGGCCGCTCTCGGCGAGCATCTTGCGGCCGATGTCCACGTTGGTGCCCTGGAGGCGCACCACGAGCGGCCGGTCCAGGTTCACGGTCTTGGCGGCGGTGATGATCCCCTCGGCGATGGTGTCGCAGCGCATGATGCCGCCGAAGATGTTCACCAGCACGGCCTTGACCTTGGGGTCAGAGAGGATCAGACGGAAGGCGTTGGTGACCTGCTCGGCGCTGGCGCCGCCCCCCACGTCGAGGAAATTGGCCGGCGACGCGCCGTAGTGCTTGATGATGTCCATGGTGCCCATGGCCAGACCCGCTCCGTTGACCATGCACCCGATGGAGCCGTCGAGGCTGATGTAGTTGAGGTCGTACTTCGAGGCCTCCAGCTCCTTGGGGTCCTCCTCGGTGGTGTCGCGAAGCTCCATCAGGTCCTTGTGGCGGTACAGGGCGTTGTTGTCGAAGTTCATCTTCGCGTCGAGCGCGAGGACGTCTCCCTGCTTCGTCACGACCAGGGGGTTGATCTCCAGCAGGCTCGCGTCCGTGTCGAGGACGGCCCGGTAGAGCGCGGCGATGAACTTCTGGCCGTTCTTCAGGGCGTCGCCCTCCAGCCCGAGGCCGTAGGCCAGCTTCCGGGCGTGGAAGGCCTGGAAGCCGGCGGCCGGGTCGACGGCCTGCTTGAGGATCTTCTCCGGCGTCCGGGCCGCCACCTCCTCGATCTCCATCCCGCCCTCGGTGGAGGCCATGAGGGTGACGAAGCCCGTGGCGCGGTCGATGACCATGCCCAGGTAGAGCTCCCGGGCGATGTCGCGCCCCTCCTCCACGTAGACCTTGAGCACCTCCTTGCCCTGGGGCCCGGTCTGGTGGGTGACGAGCTTCTTGCCCAGGATCCCGGCCGCCGCGGCCCTGGCCTCGGCCGGGCCCTTCACCACCTTGACGCCGCCCGCCTTGCCGCGGCCCCCGGCGTGGATCTGGGCCTTCACCACCACCACCGGCGTGCCGAGCTCCGAGGCGGCCTTCTCGGCTTCCTCGGGGGTGGTGGCCACGATGCCCCGGGGCACGACCACCCCGTACTTCTGCAGCACCTGCTTGGCTTGGTATTCGTGGATGTTCATGAATCCTCCGGATTCGCTGGGCCGCTATGCCGCCTGGAAGCTGGGCAGCCAAACAGCCGAGTTCTGTCGACCTCCCCAGCGGCCTGGCAGCCCAGCCGCCACGCCGCCAGCAGCGGGCAAGAGGCCCGCTACCTCATCGTCCCTTCGTAGTGCGCGGTGAGCTGCCGCCTGCGCACGTCGTCGGTGGTGTAGTCGGGCAGCAGCATGGGCGCGATGCGCGTTCGCTCCACGCCGGCGGCCTCGAGTTCCTGAACGTACTCGCGCACGTGGTCGAGGCCCGGCTCCCCGA
>CAZGRT010000268.1:0-18540 GCA_964528225.1 uncultured Thermodesulfobacteriota bacterium
GTGATGCTCTCGGACTCGTTCCACTGGCTGAAATAGGCATCTGTCCGGGTCGGATCCATGACGGGCCTCCTCGGATGGGTTGCAGGCGTTCAGGGCCGGAGCCGAGGCCGGGAAGATAGCACGGTCCGAGCCCGGCGAAAAAGGAGGCCGGCGGAGCCGGCTTCCGGGGGGAGACGAAGGGGAGACGGGTCAGCGCCCGGCGAGCTCCGGAAGCAGGGCGGCCGCGCGGCGGACCTCGTCGAAGATGAGGGCGGAGCTCATCGTGGCGCTCGTGACCGCGTCGACCTCCGGGTCGAACTCCAGGTCGGCCACCGCGCGCCCCTGGAGCGCCCTCTCCATCCGGGCGCTGTCCTCGACGCTCCAGACCTCGTTCCCGTACTTGGTCACGTGGATCGGCTCGAACCCCCGCGCCCGCCCCTGGGAGTCGAAGGCGAACAGGAAGTGCACGGCGTGGCAGAGGTCGCAGACCGGGTCCCGGCTCCCGATCCGCGCGTAGAGGCCGAGCCCTCGGCCGTCCGAGCCCAGCGCCTCGAACACCGGGCCCCGGCCGGGCACCTCCACCGTGCGGACCTCCACGGGCGTCCCCTGCACCCGCCCCAGGAACGCCCGGGCTCGGTCCTGCTGTTCAGCCCGGGAGAGTCCGAGCGGAGGGTGCTTCTCGGGCCTGGGTTCCCCGGGCTCTGGTGGACGCAGCTCGGACTGCCCCTCCAGGAGCACCCGGGAGCGGGCCATCAGCTCCGTGTCTCCCTGGAGGCCCATGTGGTAGTCGGCCAGGATCCACCCGGTTCCCCTCCGCAGGAGGAAGAGCGAGAAGGGCGTCCCCCCCGGATCCCCCACCTCGAGGAACCGGTCGAAGAGCGGGTCCGGCGCGATGGGGTAGGACGCGGAGAACTCCCGGCGAAACTCCTGGAGCGCCTTGGGGCGGTTGCCCACGGCCACGGCGAGCACCCGCACGCGCCCGGCCAGGTCCCCGCCCTCCACCGCCCCGAGGAAGGAGTCGAGGTACGGGGCTTGGCGCTGGCAGCTCATACAGTACTGGTTGAAGAACTCCAGCACGAGGAGGTCCCCCGGGACCTGCGAGAGCCGGAAGGAGCCCTCCGTCGCACCCAGACCCAGCCTGGTGTAGTCCCCCGGTGCCAGCAGCGCGTCGAAGGCCATGTCGGGAAAGGCGTCCCCCACCGCCGTGTTCAGCTGGCTGCGCACCGCTCCGCAGGGCAGCGCGCCCAGTGCGACGAGGGCCAGGGCCGCGGCCAGGGTGCGGAGTGTTTTCACGGTCATGCAGTCCTCTCATCGATTCCCGGCTCGGGGCTTTCCTTTACGATGAGCACCGGCTGGGGACAGGTGCGGAGCACCTTCTCCGCCACGCTTCCGAAGACGGCCCGCTGGAAACCCGAGCGGCCGTGGCTCGCGATCAGGATGAGGGAGGCGTGGACCTCCCCGGCGTATTCGCAGATCACCCGGGCGGGGTTGCCGTAGCGGAGGACCTTCACCAGGGTCACCCCGGGCAGTTCCTCGCCCCGCAGGTAGCGCGCAAACTCCTTGTCCGCCCAGCTCCCGGCCGCCTTCTCGATCTGCTCCCGGCTCGGGAGCTCGATGTGGAACGCGCTCCCGACCTCGTACTCCGGCACGACGTGGAGCAGGTGCACCTCGATGGGGCTGCGCCTGCCCAGCTGCGCGGCTGCCCGGAGGGCGTGCTTCGAGATGGGCGAGAAGTCCGTCGGAACCACCACTCGATCGGGCCTGTCCACGCCTGGTCTCCCCTTGTTTCCCTGTGGTACAAGGTCGCCAACAAGGTACCCATTGGGGCGGGCGTGTCAACGATGGAATCGAACCTGCGCGAGCTCTACTCCGCGGAAGACATCGCCTCGGCGGTGGACCGCCTCGCGGCCGCCATCGCGGCGGACTACGCCGGCCGGCCGGTCCACTTCATCGGCATCCTCAAGGGGGCCTTTCTCCTCCTGGCCGATCTCCTCCGCCGCCTCGACCTCGAATGCTCGGTGGACTTCGTCCGCCTGTCCTCCTACGGCGGGACGACCTCCTCGTCGGGGACGGTGTCCGAGCGCCTGGCGCGGCTCGACCCCGTCCGCGGCCGCCACGTGATCGTGGTGGACGAGATCGTGGACTCGGGCCTCACCCTGGCGGGGCTCCTGCGGGACCTCGAGGCCGAGCGGCCGGCCAGCCTGCGGGTCTGCACGCTGGTGGACAAGGTCGGCCGGCGGGAGGCTCCCGTGCCCGTGCACTACCGGGGGTTCACCCTGGACGACGGGTTCCTCGTGGGTTACGGTCTCGACCTCGACGAGCGCTACCGAAACCTCCCCGCCATCTGGGTGGCGGGGACTCCCGACTAGGAAGGAAGGCACCATGGCCGAGTGGAAGTGCCCGGACTGCGGATTCTCCAAGGACTCCCGCTGCAAGCCGAAGAAGTGCCCCACCTGCGACAAGCCCGTGGCCTTCGAGAAGAAGGAAGCCCCTCCGAAGAAGAAGTGACCACCGCACAAACATCACGCTAGCCCCGCGCGGTGACGCCCGCGGAGGCCCGTCGCACCCGCTTCCGGCTCCTCCACTCCCACGGTGGGATGGGGTCGGCGTGCCCCCACGGTTCCCGACCCACGACGAGCGCCTGGGCTTCCGACGCCGCCCGTTCCGCGTCCTCCGGCGTCTAGCGGGGGAATCACCAGACCGCCCCCTGCGCCACGGCTCCGCGGCGGACGCTGCGTGGCAACCTCCCCGTCGCGCAGTGCACCCCCGCGGATCGGTGGGGAGGCGCCGCGCAGGTGAGGGCCCCACACCCAGCCCCCGGTTGACCGGGCGTCGAAGTGCGGCATCTTGTGCAGACACCTCCGCGCGCGGCAGGAAGAAGCCTCTTCCGCCGAGATCCGGGGCCCGGCCCGGGAAGGGAGAGGGATCCATGGAGGACAAGACCGCCGCCTACTTCCGCGTCTTCCTCGAGGCGAGCCAGGCGGTGCTCGCGTCCCGTTCGCTGCACGAAGTGCTCAAGCTCCTGGTCAAGCGCAGCGTGCATGCGCTCGGCGTCAAAGCGGGAAGCCTGCGGCTCGTGGACGAGCAGACCCAGCGCCTCGAACTCGTCGCGTCGCACCTCCTGAGCCGCCGGTACCTGGCGAAGGGGCCCCTTCATCTCGACCGGAGCATCCCCGAGGTGCTCGAGCGCAAGCCGGCCGTCATCCGCGACGCGTGGTCGGATCCCCGGGTCGAATACCCGGAGGAGAAGAAGGCCGAAGGGATCCGGTCCATCCTCTCCGTGCCCGTGGTCGCGAAGGGAGCCGTGATCGGGGTGCTCCGCCTCTACGGGGCCGAACCCAGGGACTTCACCCCGGAGGAGGTCGAGTTCGCCTCGGCCCTCGCCGAGATGGGGGGGCTCGCCATCGCCAACGCCCGGGTGTACGAGGCGCAAGGGGTGGAACTCTCGACCCTGCTGGAGGGCATCGGGGTCGAGTTGCCCAGGGTCGCGCCGACCAAGCGCCGCTTCCGGTCCTTCGCGGTGAAGCCCACCTCCCCGGCCCAGAGCCTCCGGGAGTTCCGCACGCTCCACCAGGTGACCACCGCGATCCTGGCCGCCCTCGACTCGAACGAGGCCATGGCGCTGATACTGGAGAAGGTGACGGAGCTTTCGGGCGTGAAGGGGAGCAGCCTGCGCCTGCTCGACGAGACCACCGGCCGCCTCGATCTGGTGGCATCCAGGGGCTTGAGCCGCGAGTACCTCGCCAAGGGGCCCCTGCACGCCGACCGCAGCATCCAGGAGACGCTCGCGGGCGCCCCGGTGCTCGTGCGCGACGTGCGCGACGACCCACGGGTGGAGTACCCGGAGGCGGCGGTCCGGGAGGGGATCGCCTCCATCCTGTCGATCCCCATCGTGGCGCGGGAGCGGGTCATCGGCGTGCTTCGGCTCTACGCCTCCGAGCCCAGGGACTACACGCAGGACGACGTGGTGTTCCTCTCCGCCCTGGCCGAGATCGCCGGGATCGCACTCATGAACGCTCGCCTCTACGAGAGGACGAAGTACGACCTCTCCTTCTGGCAGGCGACGGTGGAGTACCTGGGAGGGGAAGCGGGGAAGGGGTGACCGCGGCGGTCACGAACGCAGGTAGAGCAGGAAGTCCAGGTCCCCGGGATTCCGGCCCAGTTCCGCGAGGCGCAGTCCCGCCTCCGCCCGGTGGTGGGTGCCGTGGTTCACCACGTGCACGAGCACCTGCCACAGCACGGCCTCCCGGCTCTCGCCCCGGCGGGAGGCGTAGCGCACCGGCTCGTTGAGCCGCCCGTCGGTGAGCGTTCCCAGGAACGCGCGGGTGGCCTTCTCCTCCTCGGTCCACGCCACCTGCACCGACTCCACGCCCAGAAAGCGCTCCGGGGGAATGTAGCGCGGCGGCGAGTCGCCCTTCTCGCACCGCGTCCGCCACATCCACTCCACCGCCAGCGTGTGCACCAGGGTCGCCAGGAGGCTGCCGTGACTGAGGCTGGCCGGGGCACCGAGCTCCTCGGCCCCCATCCCCGCAGCGGCCGTCAAGATCTTCCCGTTCGCCCAGTAATTGTAGTCGAACAGGGTGTGGATTTCGTCGGCGGTCACCGTGCACCTCCCGCTGTGTCGTCGCGTACGACGCGCCGGGCCCCGGGCCCGTCCGCGATCAGAAGAGGTCCTCCTGCAGGGCCCTCGCCACCCTCCTGCTCTCGCCCCGGGGCTCGGGGATGGCCGCGTTCCTGGGCAGGAGCCGGCCCCGGGCGCCCCGCTTCCGCTCGTAGGCTTCCAGGGAGGGTCCCGCGAGGCTGATGTCCTGCTTGCCCCGCCGGGGCGGGAGCGCCACGGAGTCGGCGAAGAGCGAGAGCCGCCCGAGTTCCTCCCCCCTCCGGAGCTGGATGAGCTTGTTGCCCTTGCCCTTCGGGTACTCCTGGATCTCGGCCAGCGGGAAGACGAGCATGTAGCCCGCCGTGCTCACCGCCGCCACCCTCTCGGCCCCGGGCACGAGCGGCACCGCCGGCAGCGCCTTGCCCCCTGCGGTGTTGAGCACCGCCTTGCCGGCCCGGTTGCGCCCCACCAGGTTCTCCACGTCCGTCAGGAAGCCGTATCCCACGGTGGAGGCCAGGAGAACCTTCGCCCCCTCCACGACGGGGAACACGGAAACGATCCGCGCGCGGTCCTGGAGGTCGATCAGGGAGGTGACGGGGACCCCGTCCCCCCGCCCGCCGGGGATGGCGGCGGCGGCGAGGGTGTACGCCCGGCCGTTCTCGTCGAGGAGCACGAGGGAAGCCGTGGTGCGCGTCTCCACCACCGAGTGCAGCCCGTCGCCGTCCTTGAAGGCGAGCCCGCCGAGGTCGAGACCGTGCCCGCTGCGGCTGCGGGCCCAACCCTTCTTGGACAGGATGATGGTCGTCGGCTCGTCCGGGATGAGCTCCTCGAACTGGGCGGCCTCGGCCTCCTCGATCCGCGTGCGCCGCGGGGTGCCGAAGCGCTTCGCGTCCTCCTGGAGTTCTTCGACGATGAGCTCCACCATCGCCCCCCGGTCGCCCAGAACCCGGAGCAGCGCTTCGCGCTCCTCCCGCAGGGAGGCGAGCTCCTTCTCGATGGCCAGCTCGTCGAGCCGCGTGAGCTGGCGGAGCTTCACGTCGAGGATCTTGTCGGCCTGGACCCCGGTCAGGTCCCAGCGCTCCATCAGGGCCGCCTTCGCCTCCCGGTCGTTCTCCGAGCGCCGGATGAGCCGGATCACCTCGTCGATGTCCAGCAGGATCTTGGTGAATCCCTCGAGGATGTGGATGCGGTCCTCGACCTTGGCGAGCCTGTGCTCCGAGCGGCGGGTCACCGTGTCGAGCCGGAAGCGGTTCCAGTCGCGCAGGACGTCCAGGAGCGACATCTGCCGCGGGCGCCCGCTCAGGTCGATCATGTTCATGTTGACCTTGACGCGGCTCTCCAGGCTGGTGACGCCGAACAGGTACGCCGCCAGATCCTCGGGCTTCTGACGGCGCGAGCGGGGGTAGACCTCGAGGTGCACGGGGCCGGTGTCGTTGCCGGCGCCGTTGTTGATCTCGCTCACCCGGTCGAGCATGGCCTGCTTGGCCGCTCGCTGCTCCGCGGTGATCGCGGCCTTCTCCCCCTTCTTGCGGGACTTGGGCTGCGGGTTCGAGAGCGCGTCGAGCTCAGTGAGCACCTGCTCGGGCGACACCCGCGGCGGAAGCTCCGTGAACACCAGGTGCCAGCCCCCGAGGTCCTGGCGCACCTCGTACCGCGCGCGCACCGTGAGCATCCCCCGGCCCTCGGCGTAGAGGCCCTCGAGCTCGGCGCGCGAGTTGATGACCTGACCGCCTCCGGCGAAATCCGGCCCCTTGATGTGGCGGAGCAGCCCCGCCAGGGTCGTTCCATCGGGGTTGCGGAACAGGGCGATCGACGCCTTGCACACCTCGGCGAGGTTGTGCGAGACCAGGTCGCACCCCATCCCCACCGCGATACCGACCTGGTCGTTGAGCAGGACGGCGGGCACCCGCGCCGGCAGGCACACGGGCTCGAGGTCGTTGCCGTCGTAGTTGGGGCGGAACTCCACCGTGCCCTGCCCGATCTCCTCAAGCAGCAGGCGCGCCAGGTCGGTCATCCGCGCCTCGGTGTAGCGCATGGCCGCGGCGCGGTCCCCGTCGATGGAGCCCCAGTTGCCCTGCCCGTCGACGAGGGGATGGCGGAGGTGGAATCCCTGGGACATGAGGACCATGGCGTCGTAGACGCTCTGGTCGCCGTGGGGGTGGTACTTGCCGATCACGTCGCCGACGATCCGCGCCGACTTCTTGTGGGCAGCCCGGCTGGAGAGTCCGAGCTGGTGCATGGCGTAGAGGATGCGCCGGTGGACGGGCTTGAGCCCGTCGCGAACGTCCGGCAGCGCCCGGTCGAGGATGGTCGACACGCTGTAGTCGAGATAGGCCTTGGCGAGGTACCGGCCCAGCGGCAGGTAGTCGCGCCCCGGCTCGCCCTTCACCGCCTGCGAGAAGTCCTCGAGGGTCGTCCCGGTGCGGTCCTCCATCAGACGTCCACCTCCGCGAGGTTGCCCTCGCGCTCGATCCACTCCCGGCGAGCGGCCACCTCCTTCTTCGCCAGACAGCGCTGAAAGATCTCCCGGGTCTCGCCCTCCCGGCCCGGCTCGACGAACAGGGGCAGCACGGTGCGCGTGTCCGGGGACATGGCCGTCTCCCAGAGCTGCTCCGGGTTCATCTCCCCCAGCCCCTTGAAGCGCTGGACCTTGACCTTGTCGGGGTCGGCGCCCTCGGCGAGGGCCTTCTCCCGGGCCGCCTCCATCTCCTCGTCGTCGAGGCAGTAGACCACCCGCCGGGCCTTGTACTTGCCGTGGGGGGGCACGTCCATCCGGTACAGCGGCGCCTTGGCGACGAAAAGGTGCCCGCGGGCGACGAGCTTCGGGTAGAAGCGCACGAAGAAGCCGGCCAGCAGCGACGCGATGTGGCTGCCGTCGACGTCCGCGTCCGTCATGATGATGATCTTTCCGTACCGCAGCCCGGAGAGGTCCACCCCGTCGTCGTCGCCGTGGGGGTCGACCCCTACGGCCACGCAGATGTTGTGGGTGGCTTCGCAGGCGAGCACGTCATCCTTGGACGCCTCCCAGGCGTTGAGGATCTTCCCGCGCAGCGGCAGGATCGCCTGGGTGTCCCGGTCCCGCGCCTGTTTGGCCGAGCCCCCCGCCGAGTCCCCCTCCACGAGGAACAGTTCGGTCAGGCGCGGGTCCTCCTCCTTGCAGTCTGCGAGCTTGCCCGGGAGCGTGGCCAACGCCCCCTGCTGGCGCTTCTCGACCTTCTTGCCCTTCTTCAAGCGCTCGGATGCCGCCTTGACGGCCAGCTCCGTGATGGCGCGGCCCTGCTCGACGTTCTCCGACAGCCACAGGTCGAAGCGGTCCTTGACCATGGTGTGGACGAGGCGCGCCGCCTCGCGGCTGTTCAGCCGGTCCTTGGTCTGGCCCTGGAAGGACGGCTCCTTGAGCCGGCACGAGAGCAGGAAGCAGACCTTGGCCCACACGTCTTCCGGCGCGAGCTTGACGCCTCGCGGGAGCATGGCGTGGTGTTCCGCGAAGGCCCGTATGGATTCGCTCACGGCGGAGCGGAGCCCGTTTACGTGGGTCCCGCCCAGCGCCGTGGGGATGAGGTTGACGAAGCTCTCCCCCAGTCCCGCTCCCTCGCCGACCCAGGTGAGGGCCCACTCCGCTCCCTCTCCCTCGGAGAACTCCGCGCCGTTCGACTCGGGGTTGTAGAAGCGCCTCTCCACGTAGGGGGGGCACACGGTCTCGCGCTCGCCCACCAGATCGAGCAGGTGGTCCTGGAGGCCGTTCTCGTAGCGCCACTCCCGCGTCTCCACGGGCTTCCCGCCGTCGCCCTCCACGGCCAGGACGACCCGGGTACCCGGCAGCAGGACGGCCTTGGTGCGCAGGAGCCGCTCCAGCGCCCGGCGGTCGATCGACGGGGAGTCGAAGTAGCGGGGGTCGGGCCAGATGCGGATCGTCGTGCCGGTGGAGCGCCGGGCCACCTTCACCGGGTCCTCGGTCAGCGGCTTCGAGAGCTCCCCGTGCTCGAAGGCGATGCTCCACTGCCTCCCGTCTCGCCGCACCGTGGCCTCGAGCCGCGTGGAGAGCGCGTTGGTGACCGACACGCCCACCCCGTGGAGGCCTCCGCTGAACTTGTACACCTCCCCGTCGAACTTGCCCCCCGCGTGCAGGGTCGTGAAGATCACCTCGATGGCGGGGCGGTTCTTCTTCTTGTGCAGATCCACCGGGATGCCACGGCCGTCGTCCTCCACCGACACCGAGCCGTCGGCGTGGAGCGTCAGGCGGATCTCGGAGCCGAAGCCCGAGAGGCACTCGTCGGCGGCGTTGTCGATGACCTCCTGGACGATGTGGTTCGGGTTCGCGATGTGGGTGTACATGCCCGGACGCCGGCGGACGGGCTCGAGTCCCTCGAGCGCCTTGATGGCGTCCGCGTCGTAGGCGGCGCGTCTTCCGTTCATGGGTCTCCTGGCTGGGGTCGATCCTCCGGGAGGCAAGGGCCTCCCCCGAGTCGCGGCGCGCATTGTACTCCACAGCGGGCGGCGCGCGCTCCCGCAACGTTTCCGTCGGGGTTGGACAAGCCGGTCTGCGGGGACGAGAATGGCGCGCACGCGGATCGGCAACCCACCCCGTCGGGGTATGCAAGTCCGGGAGGGATTCGCAAGATGGCGCTCCAGGCGCTGAAGATCTCCGTGCAGGAACGGATGTTTCCCCTCGCCCGGCGGGTTCCCCTCTCCCCCAACGCGATCACGGCCCTGGGGCTCGCCGCGATGGGAGCGGCGGGCATCCTCCTGGCCCAGCGCCGCCTCGGGGAGGCGGGGACCCTGATCCTGGCCTCCGGCTTCCTGGACCTCCTCGACGGTGCGGTGGCCCGGGCCCAGCAGCGGGAGACGCGGTTCGGGGCCCTGCTCGACCGCGTCGCCGACCGGGTGAGCGACCTGGCGGCGCTCGCCGGAGCCGCCGCCGGGGGCTACGCGGGCTCCGCCCTGGTTCTATTCGCAGCAGGGGCCGTCCTCATCGCGTCCTACGTCAGCGCGTGCCTCGAGGCCATGACCCGGTCGCGCATCGGGGAAGCGCTCAGCCTGCGGGGTGTGCGCGTGACCATCCTGGCCCTGGCGTGTTTCTCGGGCCGCGTCCGGGAGGGCGTGGTCCTCATCGCCCTCCTGGGGCTCTGGGCGGTAGCGGCGCGGCTCCGGGAGGCCCACCGCCTCCTGGCACGGGGGGATTGAGACACCGCTCCACCACGGCGGCGAACTCCACCTCGGTCGGGCTCGGACGATAGCCCAGCTCCCGCTCCGCGGCCGACACGTCGTAGCGACGCTCCCGGGCGAGGACCTGCAGGTAGCGGCGGGTGAGCCGCGGGCGTGTCCCGGACAGCGCGGCCAAGCCCTCTGCCGCCGCGGCCACCCCGGCGAGCGCCGGCCGGAGCAACGCGACGGGCAGGGGCAGGACAGCCGCCCCGGTCTTCTCCGCGACGATGCGCGAGAGGAGCGAGCGGGCCACGGGTCGGGCGTCGCACACCGCGTAGGCTCCCCGTGCACAGTCCCTCTCGCCGGCCAGCAACAGGGCCTCCACCACGTTGCGCCTGCTCGCCAGGTGCAACGTGAGGTCCGGAAGCAGCACGGGACAGACCCGGACCCTTCGGGCCAGACGCACCGCCCGGCGGAACGTCGCCCGGTCCTCGCAGTAGATCGGCCCGGGCCGGACGGTGGCGAGGGACAGGCGCTCCGCGTAGCCGGACAGCGCCTTCTCGGCCCGGATCTTGGAACGCCCGTACTCCGTGGTCCCGCCGCCGGGTTCCGCCGACACCGAGCTGCAGTGGACGAACCTCTCCGCGCCGGCGCGGGCGGCGGCCTCGGCCACGTTCGCCGCTCCCCCCACGTTGACACGGTCCAATTCCTCGGCTGGCGCGTAGTGATCCACGAGGGCG
The DNA here is from genome assembly GCA_964528225.1 of uncultured Thermodesulfobacteriota bacterium. Classification (GTDB taxonomy): domain Bacteria; phylum Desulfobacterota; class Deferrisomatia; order Deferrisomatales; family JACRMM01; genus CAZGRT01. Next base: position 10,465 of record CAZGRT010000268.1, read on the forward strand.
GCCAGGTGGTAGACCCGCCTCACGCCCGCCAGCGCCGGAGCGAGCGAGGCCGCATCGGTCACGTCCCCCCGAACGGTTTCCGCCGGGCCCCCGCCGCGGCCTCGCGTGAGGACCCGGACCCGGTCCCCCCGGGCCAGGAGCCGCTCCACCAGGGCCCTTCCGAGGAGCCCCGTCCCCCCGGTCACCAGGACCAACGCCCCCGACTCCATCCCGTCACCCGCTCCTCCCCGCTCCCGGTCCCGCCCCCGTGGAGTGTACGCGACCCCCGCGGAGCACCGAAACGGAGGTCGTCCGTGCTGCAGTGCAACAAAATTCATTGACGTACCCACCCCCTTGGGTGCACATTGTATCCGTGATCTTGTAGCCGTAACCCTTTGCGTGGGGTCGTGGGCCGCACGAAGGTAACCCGATGAGAAAGTCCGGAGACAAGACCAACCCCTCGGACGCTCCGCACGAGGAGCCGCCGACCGCTCCGGAGGCGTGGTTCGGGGAGCTGGCCCGGGCGTTGGGATGGAATCCGCTGGTGGGCGCCGACCTCTCCCCGATGCTGAGGAGCTACGCGAGGACGGCGGACTCCTGGGCCACGGCGAATCGCATCGCCCTGGGGGCGGCCCTGGCGGTGGCCGAGTGCCAGTTCCGCGTCCTGCGCCAGACATTGGAGGACGGCGTTGCGGCGAACGCGAGCCTCCTCCGGAGCGCGGCGACCCCCGCGGATGCCCTTCCGGACCAGGCGTGGCGGGCGGTGAGGGGTTTCGAGCGGCTCCTGGAGAACCTGCAGGACCTAACGACCACGGTCGCCCGCTCCCAGGCCGAGATCGCCGACGCCATGAGCGCGCGGATGGCGGAAATGGCCGAGGAGGTGGAAGGATACGTGCTGCGCCTGAAGCAGTGAGAATGCCCCGGGCCGGCGGGCGCCAGCCCGGCGAAGAGCCAACGATCCTCGGCCGCCGCGAGCCGAGGGCCTAACCAACGAAGGAACAAGCCATGCTGCAGATCAAGGATTCCGTTGCCGTCGTCACGGGCGCGGCCGGTGGGATCGGGAACGTCCTGGCCCGCTATTGGGTCGAGAACGGCGGGAAGGTCGTCCTGGCCGACGTGGACGACCTGCGCCTCGCGCAGATCGTGGCCGAGTTCCGCGACCGTGGCGGAGAGGCCGTCTTCACGAAGTGCAACGTCACCGACGAGACGGACTGCGCCCAGCTGGCCGACCTCGCCATCGAGACGTTCGGGAAGATCAACCTGGTGGCCCCCTTCGCGGGGATCATCCGCGACGGGATGGTCGTGTCCCCCGACCGGGAGACCGGGAAGGTGACCGGGAAGCTCTCCCTGGACATGTTCCGCTCGGTGGTGGACATCAACCTGACCGGGGTCTTCCTCACGGTGCGCGAGTGCGTGGAGCGGATGATCAACCACGACTGCCGCGGGCTCGTGTGCCTGATCTCCTCGACCGGCTCCCTGGGCACGGCGGGTCAGATCAACTACTCCTCTTCGAAAGCCGCCATGTCGGTCTTCCCCAAGGTCCTCACCGCCGAGTTCTTCCGCCGCGGCCTCGCCGACCGGATCCGCTGCGTCGCGGTGGCACCCGGCTACGTCAACACCCCCATGGTGGCGGGCATGAACCAGAAGGCCCTGGCGAAGATCCTCGAGCAGGTGCCGATCAGCCGCCTGGTGGAGCCCGAGGAGGTCGTCTCCCTCGTCGGCGAGCTGTTCCGCAACGAAGCGCTCGCCGGGGACACCTACTTCATCCACGGGGGCCTGCGGCTGGGGTCCAAGGGCTAGCGGGGACGACTGCCCCGCGCCAAGCGGAGGCTGAAACGACTCCGAGGGGTGCGTCGTCGCGACGCACCCCTCGGTCTTTGGCGGGGCCTGGAGCCCTCGAAGGGGAACGAACCGAAGCCGGGTCAGAACCCGGCCCGGGCCCAGTACATCCGTTCGGCGCCCGCCGTCTCCACCTCGTCAAGACACCGCGGGCATAGGACGTCGTCCCGCGGCACGCCCAGGAACTGGCGGCCGACCACCTCCATCTCGGGGGGTTCCCTGCCGCAGTGGTCCTCCACGTCGAGGACGAAGGAGGCGCTGCACAGGAAGCAGTCGAGCTTGAGGAACGACGGCTCTTCCGTGCGGGCTTCGGCCCGGGGGAGCGCAGCCGCCGCGCGCTTCGCGGGCTTCCGGGGGGCGGCTTCCTGTCGGGGAGTCAGGGTGGTCTGCACGATTCTCGTGCCTCCTGTGGGGAGAGGGGAGAACGACATGGCACCGGAGACGAGATCTCCGCGGGCGCCCCTTATGTAACGCCAAGGGTCCTCATCGACAATCCCTCGCCCGGGTAAATCGGATACCCGATCGGGCCTGTGCGCTCCCCGTGTCCCCGTCCCCCCGGTTTGGGGTAAGGTCACCCGGGGCCGGCCCGCGAAAGGGACGCCGGCCATCCCGACTGCCGCCCGCTCGGAGCGGCGCCTCTCCGGGCGTCCCCTGCGGGAGGGGAGAGAGCATGATCACGCCCTCGGAAGCCCTCGGGTTGAGCGGAGCCACCCTGGAGACGCGGACGCGCCAGGCCCTGGCCCACCTCAGCGACCCCGCGCTCGCCCGGATGGAGGCGCGGCTGCGGGAGGACACGCTCCGGCACGACCTCACCTACGAGCACGGCGGGGTCGCGGAGCCCATCCGCATCATGCTGCGCCCGCTGCTCGTGACCCCCGAGCAGCTCGCCTACGTGCACCGTGCGTGCGAACGGCTCCTCGACGCCCTCAAGCGCCTGCCCGGCCTGTACCTGGCCGACTCCCGGGTGCGCCGGGCGATGCGGGTCCGGGAAGACGAGGAGGCGTGGCTGCGCGACGCCTGGAGCCCCGCGCTGGCGAACCTGAACCCGGTCTACGGCCGGCTCGACGCGGTCTGCGACTTCCGGCGCGCGGACTGGCGGGAGTCGCTCCAGTTCCTCGAGCCCAACCTCTCCGGGGTCGGGGGGATCCACTTCACCCCCCTGGGCGAGCAGCTCGTGATGCGCGACGTGGTGCCTGCGATCGTGGCGCACGACCCGGGGCTCGCCATCGGGCTCCCGCCCGACCAGCGGGAACTGCTCCTGCAGCTCCTCCTCGACCACGCCCAGGCCCTGGGCCGCCCCTCCCGCAACCTGTGCCTGGTGGACCCGAAGTACTCGTCCGACGGGCCCAACGAGCAGCCCGCGCTCACCCGCTACTGCCGGGAGCGCCACGGGGTCACGGTGGTTCACGCCGAGCCCCGCGAGCTCCGGGTGGTGGGCGAGGAGGTCTACGCCGGGGACGTGCGCGTCGACGTTCTCTACCGCGACTACGACGTCCGCTCCCTCATCGCCCTGGGGCGCGAGCTGGGCCACGAGCTGGAAGGCATGCGCCTGCTGTTCCGGCAGAACCGGGTCGTCTCCTCCATCGGCGGGGACTTCGACCACAAGAGCTGCTGGGAGGTGTTCACCGACGACGCCCTCGCCGCCGACCACTTCAGCCCGGAGGAGCGGCGGCTCTTCCACCGCCACGTGCCCTGGACCCGCCTCGTGTCCGGACGCCGGACCAGCCTCCCGCGCGGGGAGGGCGACCTGCCGGAGTACGTGCGCAGGCACCGGGAGCAGCTCGTGCTCAAGCCCAACCGCGCCTACGGCGGCACCGGGGTCCATCTCGGCGCCCACACCGGCGAGGGCGAGTGGGAGGCCCTGCTCGACCAGGCCTTGGCCCTGGCCGACGACCCGGAGCGGAGCTGGGTGGTGCAGGAGGCGGCGAGCCTGCCGGTGGCCGAGTTCCCGGTGGTGGACGCCGCAGGCCGCGTCCACGAGGAGCCCTTCTTCGTCGTGTACGGCTTCGCGCCCACCGACGAGGGCGTAGGGACGCTGTGCCGGGTGTCCCAGAAGGCCGTCGTCAACGTGGCCCAGCACGGCGGCCTGGCCGCGGTCCTCATCGGGCACCCGCCGCCGGAGCTGAGCGCCCCCCGCCGCCGGACGGGGCACCGGCGGGAGGCCGAGGCCCGCCTGCGCGCCCGGATCGCCGACCTGCGATCCCTGGACGGCACCCTGGGGCTGCTCGGCTGGGACGAGGAGACCTACCTTCCGGAGGCGGCCCGCGCCGACCGCGGGGCCCAGATGGCCACGGTGGAGAGCCTGCGGCACCGCATGCTCGTGGACGACGAACTCGGCGACCTCGTGGAGCAGGCGGCCGAGGGGGCACAGCCCGAGAGCCGCCTCGCGGCCGAGATCGACCACCTCCGGCGCCTTCGCCGCATCGCGCTGGCCCAGCCCGACGACCTGGTCCGCGCCTTCGCCCGCAGCCGCTCCCGGGCCCTGGAAGCCTGGGAGGCGGCCCGCGCCGCCCGCGACTTCGGGGGGTTCTCGTCCGCGCTCTCGGAGCTCCTGGGGCTCGTGCGCGAACGGGCCGAGTGCCTCCGCTGCTCCGAAGACCTCTACGACGGTCTTCTCGACGAGCACGAGCGGGGCATGCGGCGGGCGCGCCTCGATCCCGTGCTCACCGATCTCGCCGGGCGCCTGGCTCCCCTGTCTCGCGACCTCGCCGCCCGGGGTGGGGGGGGCAACATCCTCCCGGGGCACTACCCCGAGGCGGAGCAGGAGCGCCTGTGCCGCCAGATCCTGCGGGACATGGGTTTCGACTTCCGCCGGGGCCGACTCGACCGGTCGACCCACCCCTTCACCCTGCTCGCGGGTGACGCCGACGTCCGGCTCACCATCCGGCTGGACGAGGGCGACCCCCTCCGGGGGATCTTCGCCACCCTCCACGAGGGGGGGCACGCCCTGTACGACCAGGGCTTCGATCCGGAGCTCCGGGGAACGCTGCTGGCGGAGGGGGCGAGCCTGGGCCTCCACGAGGCCCAGTCGCGGCTGTGGGAGAACCACGTCGGCCGGGCCCTGGCTTTCTGGGAGCACTACCTCCCGTTGCTCCGCCGGGTCTTCCCGTCCCTGCCCGACGGCGCCTCGGCCGAGGGGCTCCATCGACGGGTCAACGCGGTCCGCCCCGGCCCCATCCGCGTCACCGCGGACGAGGTCACCTACAACCTCCACATCGTCCTGCGCTACCGGCTGGAACTGTCGCTGCTCGGAGGAGACCTGGCCGTGGAGGACCTGCCGGCCGCCTGGGCCGAGCAGAGTGTGCAACTGCTCGGCGTCCGGCCCGCCGACGACCTGGAGGGGTGCCTGCAGGACGTGCACTGGGCCCTCGGCAGCTTCGGCTACTTCCCCTCCTACACCCTGGGGAACCTCCAGGCCGCCCAGCTCATGGAGGCCTTCCTCGCCGCCCGTCGGTCCTTCGACCGCGACCTTCGCTCCGGGGACCTCTCGCCCCTGCTGACCTGGCTGCGCCGTCACGTCCACCGCCACGGCCGCCGGCTCCCCGCCGACGCCGTGCTCGAGGCCGCCACCGGACGGCCGCTGGACCCGGAGGCGTTCTTCCGGCTGCTGCTCCGCAAGCACGCCTAACCCGGGCTAGGCCGCCGGCGGCCCCTCCTCGAACACCCGGCGCAGCTCGCCGGCCAGGGGAAGGGCCCGCCCGGTCTCCCGGGAGACGATCACGAAGGTGACGTCGGCGTCCGCGACCACGGTCCCGGTGCCCTGGAGCCGAACCACCTGGCGCACCACGCCGCTCCGGTTCCCCAGGGCCTTGATGCCGGTCTCGATGTCGAGCACCTCTCCCAGGGAGGCGGGGCGGCGGTAGTTGATGTCGATGTTGACCACGGAGAACCCCATGCCGCGCTCGAGGAACGCGCCCAGGTCGGCCCGCCGCTCCACCCACTGCCACCGGGCCTCCTCCAGGAACTCCAGGTAGCGCGCGTTGTTCACGTGGCCGTAGAGGTCCAGGTGGTAGCCGCGCACCTTGATCTCGGTCCTGTGGGTCGGGAACTCGCTCACGGCTTCCCTCCTCGGCTCCGGCGCCCGTTCTCCCCGGCCGCCCGGCGGCGGCCGGCGGCCCTCGCCCGGCGAAGCGCTCGGGCCGGCACCTCGGGCCGCTCCCGCTCCCCCACCAGGCCCGCGGTGACGACGGCCACCGGCCGGGCCCCCATGGTCTTCACCGCGGCGCGCAGGGCGCGCAGGGCCCCCGTGGCCAGGGGGATCAGGAACGCCGGCATCGCCGACGTCGTGATCAGGACGGCCCGCTTGCCCCGGTCCCTCCTGCGCAGCTTCGGACCCCCTTGGGATCCCCAGGGCCAGTGGGTGAAGGCCACGAGCCGCTCCATGAACCGCCGGGTGAGCGCGTTGACGTTGTAGAAGTTCACCGGCGCCCCGAACACGAGGCCGTCGCACGCTTCGTAGCGCCGCAGGATCTCGGCCATGGCGTCGTCGTGGACGCACCGGCCGGGGTCCGGTCCGGGCTCCTGGGTGCACGCGCGGCAGTTGGTGCAGAACGCGACGGGCTCGTCGATCAGGTAGAGCTTCTCCGTCTCCGCCCCCGCCTCCTCCGCGCCCCGCAGGGCCTCGGTGACCAGCGAGTCCACCGCGCCCCCCTTGCGGTAGCTCCCGACGATGCCGAGGATCTTCCCGGCCATGCCCCTGCCTCCTCGTCCCCCTCGCGTTCCGCGCTCGCGCCGCCCCTGCTACACCCCGAGGGCGGCGGCGGCGAAGCCCAGGCCGAGTTCCTCGAGCTTCTTGCGGCTCGGCACCCCCTGAGGCGACCAGCCCCGCAGGCGGTAGTAGGAGTCGAGCATGCCGTCGAGCTCCTCCCGGCAGCAGCGCATCCCGGCCCTCGGACCGTCGGGGATGGGCTCGTCCAGCACCCGGGCGGGGAGGGTGTCCTCCCGCCGCCCGGCGCCCTCCCGCACGTTGAACGCCCGCTCCAGGTTCACGATGCGCTCGCCGATCCGGTCCAGCTCCGCCGCGCTCACGTCCCAGCCCGTGACGCTCCGGACCATCTCGGCGTAGTCGCCGCCCAGGGTCCGGCCGAACCCGCGCTCGCCCACGAACCGGCACAGGGTGAGCGAATCGCCCACGGCGGTGAAGTGCTGGCTCTCCACGGCGTAGCGGGGCTGCACCTCCGGGGACGCGCTGTCCGCCCCGGGGGCGTACTGGCCGGTGGGGCGGGTGTCGTGGTGGCTCCCGCCCCGGGTGCCCGTGGCGTAGCCGAGGCTCATGCCCTTCAGCGCCCGGGCGGAGTGGCCGGCGATCTCGAGCCCCTTGACCGCGTAGAGGGCCGCCGCGGCCTCCGGGCCCAGGCGGGCCGCCATCCGCACCGAGCCCTCCGCCAGCAGGTCTCCGAAGCCCTCCCGGGCCGCTGCCCACCGGATCCCCTGGAGGAGCGCCGACGGGTCGCCGAAGCGCAGGGGCGCGCCCGTCTCCGCCTCGGTCACGAGCCCGCGCTCGAAGCACTCCATGGCGAAGGCCAGGGTGACGCCGGCCGAGATGGTGTCCACGCCCAGCTCGTCGCACAAGCGGTTGGCGGCCAGGACGGCCCCCGCGTCGTAGACCTCCACCATGGAGCCCATAGCGTAGATGGACTCGAACTCCGGGGCCTTCGAGAACCGGGGCGGGCCGTCCCCGGCCTCCTCCCTCGCCCCCTTCCCGCACGCCACCGGGCACCGGGCGCAGCTCAGGTGGCGGTCGAAGAAGCGGTCGCGAAAGGTCTCGCCGCTCAACTCGCCCGCGCGGCCGCAGGTCTCCCGCTGGGCGTTTCGGGTGGCCAGGGCGCCGAGGGCCTCGATCGGCTCCACCAGGAAGGCCGTGCCGAACTCGGAGAGTGCCTCGGTGCCCCGGCGCAGGTCCTCCCGCCTACTGGCGATCAGGGCCTCGAGCCCCGTGGGGTTGGCCACCGGGGTCGGCCGGCCGCCCCGCACCACCACCGCCTTCACGCGCTTGCTGCCCAGCACCGCGCCCAACCCGCCCCGCCCGGCGAAACCGGGCCGCACCTTCCCGTGGTGCCCCACGCAGGCGTAGCGCACGCCCTTCTCCCCGGCGGGCCCGATGGCCGCGCAGTCGGCCTCCTCGCCGTGGCGCTCGCGCAGGCGACCGCAGGTCTCGCCGATGGAGAGTCCCCAGAGGTCGCCGGCGGGGAGCAAACGGGCGCCCGCCTCGTCCACCGCCAGGTACACGGGCTCGGCCGCCCGGCCCGCGATCGTCAC
>CAZGRT010000269.1:0-4686 GCA_964528225.1 uncultured Thermodesulfobacteriota bacterium
CGGCCGTGGGGCGACTCCACCACGTCGATGTCGAAGTAGTCGTACAGGAAGACGCTGCACCCCACGCAGGCCGCGCCGATCGTCTTCTCCCGCACGCCGAAGTGGTCGATCGCCTCTCCCACCAGCCGGTGGATCACGCCGTGGTGGCACCCCGGACAGAAGTGGAAGGGTTTGTCGGTGAGGCTCTCGGGCCTCGCGAAGACCCGCTTCATGCGCACTTCTCCTCCGGGGACAGGCGGCGGACGATCTCCCCGTGCACGTCGTCGGGGCTCGGCAGGTAACCCGGCGGGTACCCGGCGAAGGACACCGGGGTGGCCCCCTCCACCGCCAGGCGCACGTCCTCCACCATCTGACCGGTGTTCAGTTCCACCACGAGCAACGGCACGCCGTCACCCGCCAGGCGGCGCAGTTTCTCCGCCGGGAAGGGCCAAAGGGTGACCGGGCGGACGAGCCCGACCCGGCGGCCCTCCTCGTTGGCCCGGTCCACCGCGCTCTTCGCGATCCGCGCCGCCGACCCGAAGGCCACAACCGCCAGTTCGCACCCCTCGGGCACCTCGAGCCTGGCCCGGGCCTCCTTGGCCTGGATCTCCCCGTACTTCCTGGCGAGCTCCCAGTTGTGCTCGGCGAGCTCCCCGTCGCCGAGGTAGAGCGACTTGATCTTCCGGGCCGGGCGCCCGGCAGCGCCGGTGAGGGCCCACGCTTCCTTGCCGAAGTCCTTGACCTCGGGGGTCCACTCCTCGAGCTGCTCCTTCATCTGCGCGAGCATCGCGTCGGCGAGCACGAGCACCGGGGTGCGGTACTGGTCGGCCAGGTCGAAGGCCAGCACCGTCAGGTCGTACATCTCCTGCACCGAGGCGGGGGCCAGGACGATGGTGCGGTAGTCCCCATGCCCGCCGCCCCGCGTGGACTGGAAGTAGTCCCCCTGGCTGGCCGAGATGCCCCCCAGGCCCGGACCCGAGCGCTGGACGTTCACGATCACCGCCGGCACCTCGCTCCCGGCTAGGTAGCTGATCCCCTCCTGCATCAGGCTGAGGCCCGGGCTCGAGGAACTGGTCATGCACCGCTTGCCGGTGGCGCCCGTCCCGAGCAGCATGTTGATGGAGCCCACCTCGCTCTCGGCCTGGACGAACTGGCCCCCGGCCGAGGGGAGCACCCGGCTCAGGTACTCGGGGATCTCGTTCTGGGGCGTGATGGGGTAGCCGAAGTAGTAGCGGCACCCGGCGGCCACGGCCGCCTTCGCGATCGCCACGTTGCCCCTCTCGAAGGTCTTCTTCACGGGCTGCCTCACTTCCACACTTCGATCACGACGTCCGGGCACATGCGCGCGCAGATCGCGCAGGACTTGCACGCCTCCTCGTCCTTGAGGGTCACGGAGCGGTAGCCCTGGGGGTTGAGCTTCTCCCCGATCTCCAGGCAGTCCTGGGGGCAGAACTCGACGCAGATACCGCAGCTCTTGCAACGATCCTCTCGGATCACCAGCTTGGACATTCCGGGGCCGCCTCTCGGTTCGGTTGGGGAAGGGTCGGACGGTACCAGCGGGGCGGAGAACGTGTCAATCGAAGCGGATCGAAGCGGATCGCCGCTCTTGTGCAGGCCCCGAGTTGGGTTAGAATCCCTCCAGGCGGAAACACGCGGCACGGCCGGCACCCGGCCGGGAACGGAGAACGGCATGCGATGGGCGACGCTGGTTCTGGGAGTCTTCCTCGCCGCCGCGTACTGGGCCGCCGAGCCCAAGACGGCCCCCCCGTGGGAACTGAACGACCTGGAGGGCACGCCCCACCGGCTCGAGGACTGGCGGGGGAAGTGGATCCTCCTGAAGTTCGGCACGACCCAGTGCCCCAACTGCGCGCTGCAGATGCAGGAGTTCGCCGACGTCGAGCAGGACCTGGCCGGGTTGGGCGTCGAGGTGCTGGACATCTACCTGCGGGAAGACCGGTACACGGTGAACCGGTACTGGGAGAAGAAGGGCTTCCGCTTCCGCCCCACCATCCTCTACGACCATCGCGGCACGCTGATCCGCGACTACGGAATCTCCATCATCCCGCACCTGTTCCTCGTCGACCCGGAGGGACGCATCTCGTGGGAGGCCCGCTTCATGCCCGGCCCGTCTCTGGTGGCCGAGCTCCGGCAGAGGGTCGTCGCGGAGCGCCCATGACCGAGGCGCGCCGACTCGGATTCCAGCCCCTCCCGTCCTCCGCCGGGCCGCGGCGTGGCTCGCCCTAACCCTCCCGAGGGCCGGCCTTCTTCAGGGCCTCCAGAACCATCTCCGCGGTAACCGGCAGGCGGTCGAAGTCCACTCCGATGGCGTCGGCGATAGCATTGACGATGGCGGGAGCAGGCGCCAACTGGGTCCCCTCGCCCGCCTCCTTGGCGCCGAAGGGGCCCTCCGGGTCGTCGGTGTGGATGTGGACCGCCTCCATCGCGGGCATCTCCATCGCCGTGGGGAAACCGTAGTCCAAGAACGACGGGTTGTACTGCTGGCCGTCGATGCAGGTGGAATCCTCGTACAGCGCCTGCCCCATCCCTCCCAGGATACTCCCTTCCAACTGCCCCTCGACGAGCATCGGGTTGATGGGCTGGCCGCAGTCATGGGCCGTGGCCATCTTCACCACCTTCACCTTGCCGGTCTCCAGGTCCACCTCCACTTCCGCCGCCTGGGTCATGAAGGAGTAGTTGGGGCTGAAGTTCCCGTTTTTGGTCCGGAGCGAGGTCGGCTGCTCGGCCGGGGGGATCCATGCGCCGTGACCGACGATGGGGACCGGGCGGTCGCTGTACTGATGGTGTTGCAGCGCCTCGGAGAGGCTCACCCCCCGCTCGGGGCTGCCTTTGACCCAGATCCTGCGGTCCGCGGCGACCAGGTCCTCCGCATTGGCCTCGAGTTGCTGCGCCACGGACTCGAAGAGTTGCCGGCGCACGTCGGTGGCCGCCAGGTAGGCGGCGTTTCCCGCGCGCACCGTGACCCCGGAACCGAAGGTGCCCGCGTCCAGCGGGCAGGTCCCGGTGTCCGCCGCCGTGATGTGAACGTCCTCCATAGGCACGCCGATCTGCTCAGCCACCATCTGGCAGATGACGGTCTCCGCCCCCTGCCCGATGTCGGCCGCGCCGGACAGGACATTGACGCGCCCTTCCCGCAGGAGCTGCACGACCGCGCCGGAGGCGAGGTGAGCCATGTTCGCCACACCGGAGGGGAACGAGGCCCCGGCCAGGCCCACGCCCCTCCCGAAGGGCAGCTTGCCTCTCTTCTGCTCCCAGCCGATGGCCTTGGCCGCCTCCTTCACGCTGTCGGCGAACCCGCAGGTGTTGATGACGAAACCCGCCGGGTGCGGCTCGTGGGCGTGGATGGCATTCATCACCCGCATCGCGGCGGCGTCCACCCCGATCCGCCGGGCGATCAGGTCGATCTGCCGCTCGATGGCGAAACGGGCCTGGGGGATGCCGTGACCGCGCATCGCGCCGCCCACCGGCTTGTTGGTGTAGACGTGATACCCCTCGTAGAGGAGATTCTCGATCTTGTACGGAATCATGATGAAGAAGCAGGACAGCGTGATCATCAGCGGCGCGGTGGAGTTGTACGCGCCCCCGTCTGCGTGGGCGGTGATCCTCTGGGCGAGGATCTTCCCCGCCTTCGACACACCGGTCTTCACGGTCAGGTACATCGGGTGCCGTTGGCGCGTGCTCTGGAAGAGCTCCTCCCGCTCGTAGAGGAACTTCACCGGCCTGCACAGCTCCTTCGCGAACCAACACGCGCAGAAGTCCTTGGAGAACATGTCGATCTTCTGGCCGAAGCCGCCGCCGACCTTGGGCTTGATCACCCGGATCTTGTTCTCCGGCACCAGCAGCGTGGTCGCGAGGTTCCGCTTCAGGAAGTACGGGATCTGGGTCGAGGACCAGACGGTCAGATCGCCATTCTGGGGATCGTAACTCGCCAAGGCGGCGTGGGGCTCCAGCGGCGCGTGGTTCACGGCCTGGGAGTAGAAGGAGTCCTCGAAGACGTGATCGGAATCGGCGAAGCCCTTCTCCACGTCGCCGAATTCCTTGCGGATGGAGGCGCTGGCGTTGGTCCCGAGCCTCTCGTGGACCAACGGGGCCCCCTCCTTGATGGCGTCGAGGGGGTCGAACACCGCCGGCAGTTTCTCGTACTCCACCTCGACCAGGCGCGCGGCCTCCTCCGCCGTCTCCAGGTCCACGGCCACCACGGCGGCCACCGCATCGCCGATGTAGCGCACCTTCTCCCGAGCGAGGGCGTGCTCGTCCTTGGCCTTGGGCACGATCCCGTACACCCGGTCGGGGATGTCCTGGCCCGTAATCACACCCTTCACCCCCGGGAGGGCCTTGGCCTTGGAGGCGTCGATCCGGACGATGCGGCCGTGGGGGATGGTCGACCGGACGAGCTTCCCGTGCAGCATCACGGGCAGCGGCAGGTCGTCCGTGAACTGGGCCTGACCGGTGATCTTGGCAGCCGCATCGTGCATCGGCACCCGCCGCCCCACGACGTTGAGCACCTTCATGTGGCACCTCCCTGGAGCTTCGAGGCAGCCAACTCGACCGCCTCCACGATATTCACGTAGCCCGTGCACCGGCCCAGGGTCCCGGCCAGCTTGCGCTGGCTCTCCGACCTCGTGGGATCGGGGTTCTCCGCCAGCAGGTCCGTGGCGCTCATGATGAACCCCGGCGAGCAGAAACCGC
>CAZGRT010000270.1:0-2823 GCA_964528225.1 uncultured Thermodesulfobacteriota bacterium
GCCCTGGTGCGGCCTTCGCGCAGCGTGATGGACCTTCCGGTGAAGAGCGTGCGGAAGAAGTGGAAGGACAAGGCGTTCGCCGCGGGGGTCGATCGCACGGTGATCGAGAAGGGCGCCGCGATGCTCGGGGTGGGGATCGACGAGCTCATCGCGGACACGATCGAGGGGATGCGGCAGGTCGCCGACCGCATCGGGCTGGGAAGCCAGACCTAGCCGCCGGGAGAGACGCCCCACCCCCGCCTGGTGATCTCGCCTCAGGAGCGGGTGTCGAGGGGTTCGTAGGTCCTCCCGAACTCTCCCACGTACCGGGCGCGAGGCCGGAAGATCCGATTGGTCTGCAGGTACTCGAGCACCCGGGCCGTCCACCCGGCCACCCGACTCACCGCGAAGATCGGGGTGAACATCGCCGTGTCGATCCCAAGGCAGCGGTAGACGATCCCGGAATAGAAGTCCACGTTGGGGAAGACGCGCTTGCTGCTCCCCAACCGCCCCACGACCTCTTTCTCCAGTCGGTGGGCGACGTCGAACAGGGCCATGGCATCGCCGTCGTGGCGCGCCAGATGGCGGGCGATGGGCCCGAGGACCCTGGCCCGGGGATCGTACGCCTTGTACACCCGGTGCCCGAAGCCGGGGATCTTCCCCTTGGCGGCGACCGTCGTCTCCACCCACTCGCCGACGTCGCCGTGCTCCTGGATCTTCTCCAGGGTCCGCACCACCTCCTCGTTCGCCCCTCCGTGCAACGGCCCGTTGAGTGCGGCGATGCCCGAACCCACCGAGAAGTAGAAGTCCGACAGGGTCGACGCCACCACCCTGGCGGCGAAGGTGCTCGCGTTCATGCCGTGGTCGGCGTGGAGGATCAGGGCCACGTCCATGACCTTCTCCTCCAAGGGCGTCGGCCTGCGTCCGGTCATCATGTAGAGCAGATTCGCGGCGTGGCCGAGTTCCGGGTCCGGGTCGATGGGCATGAGCCCCCGGTGGACCCGGGCGATGGCGGCAGCGATCGTCGCCAGTCCGGCGATCAGGTGGTGGCAGGCGATGAGGTTGGACCCCTCCTCGCCCTCGCGCACGGCCTTCGCCGGGCGCCGGGCGCGGCGCCGGAACTCGTAGATGGCCCGGCGCCCTCCCTGGGGCATCGTCTCCATGGGGATGGAGTCCTCGTCGGAGCCGATGACGCTGCTTCCCTTGAGCTGCCACTCCTTCTCGTCCATGTGGGTGAGCTCCTGGCGCATCATGTTGGTTCCCATGCGCAGGGCCGCCATGGTGCTCATCTTCTCCAGGGGGAACCCCATCAGGATGCGGAGGGTGGAGTGGAGGTGGCGGTACTCGGACAGCGTCGCGCGGTAGTCCGCGAGTTGCTGCCCGTCGGGGAGCTTCCCGTGGAGGAGCAGGTAGGACACTTCCTCGAACGTGGAATAGGCGCACAGGTCGAAGATGTCGTACCCGCGGTAGACGAGCCACCCCTTCGCGCCGTTGACGTACCCGACCCGGCTCTCGCAGGCGATGGCGCCCTCGAGCCCAGGGCCGACGGTGCACTCCACGGGCCAGTTCACCGGCTTGGTCATCTCGGGCTCGGGCTCGGCGCGGGTCTCGCGCCGGGCCCTGTCGGCCGCTTCCAGGATGAGACGCTGGATCTGCTGGACTTCCCGGGGCATCCTCGTCCTCCACTCCATTCTCGAAACGACTCGGCGAAGCCGGTCCGCCGAAGACCGCCCGGCCGGAGGCCGATCCTCCCGCCCCGGGCATCGGGTCTTCTTACGCGGGGAGCGGAGCGCGAGTCAAGGAGGGGTAGGGGGGCGCCCGTGCTTTTCGCCGCGATGCGCGGCGCTTTCGCGGGCCGCAGGTCCGGGGAGGTTCCGCCGTTTTCCGCCCGTGCGGCTAGCGCGCCGGGGACCCGGGTGCGATGCGGACGGCAGCGCCCATCCCGTTGCGCCGGTCCTCGGCCATGTCCGACGTGATGGGGTAGGTGCCCGGGCGGACGGCGACGAGAAGGAGCTCCACGGCCGCGCCGGGCTCCAGACGGATCGCCTCGATCCGGGCCGGGGAAAGGGCGACGAGGCCTCGGACCACGACGCGGCCCACCGCAACGGCCCGGAAGAACTCCTCCGCGGAGAACCCGTGCGGCTCCGCCCCGGTGTTGGCGACTTCGAGCGCGTAGGCGGTGTTCTCCTGCAGTTCGAGAACCTGTGGGGAGAACGAGTGTTCCGTGAGCTCGATCCGGACGGGTTTCGCCTCGCTCCAGTCGCGTCCCTCGGTCCACGGCCCCGGGTCTCGCACGTACCCCCGCGTCTGGCAGCCACCGAGGGCCGCCGCGACGAGCAGCCACGAGGCGGCGGCGGCCCACCGCCTCTTTCCGGCCTTGGGGAGGATGCCGTTCCGGGGGCTGGCGGCGACGGGTTTCATGCCGCCCCCTGCCGTGGCCCGCCACACACCGGGCAACCCTGGAGCCTGAGCGGCTTTTCCAGGTTGCTCGCGCCCAGGAGCGCCTCGTCCCGGAAGATCTCGACGGTGGGGCCGTCCGCCGTCACCCGGCCCTCGCGGAAGACGATCGTCCGCGAGCAGACGTCGAGCACCATGTCCAGGTCGTGGGTGGCGATGATCTTGGTGTGGCGAAAACTCTTGAGCAACTCGATGAGGCGTCGTCGCCCCGCCGGATCCAGGTTGGAGGTGGGCTCGTCCATCACTAACACGTCCGGAGACATGGCGAGGACGGTGGCGATCGCGACGGCCCGCTTCTCTCCCCCGGAGAGCCGATAGGGCGGGCGGTCGCGCAGGTGGGGAACACCCGCTCGCTCCAGGGAACTCGTTACCCGGAGGTCCACCTCT
>CAZGRT010000271.1:0-14058 GCA_964528225.1 uncultured Thermodesulfobacteriota bacterium
CTCGGCGCGGAACGCGGCGAGCCACGCGTCGAAGCCCTCCTCCGCCCCGAGCGCGGTCCCGCACACCAGGAGCAGCATCCCCAAGGCGCCCATCCCGTGTCGCACTGCACTGCGGCCCATCCTCATCCCGTTCTCCTCTCGTCCCCGTCCTCCGGGGCACCCCACACCCCGCTGCGTACCCGGCGGCGGCCCGCCGCCGGCCCCCGGTACCGGTAGGCCCACGCCCTCACGGCGGGGCCTGCAGCGGTCATGGCCTCGACCTCCACGCGATCGTACACGGAACGCGGGTCATCGAGCCCGAAACACTCCTCGAACGCGTCGAGCCGGCGCAGTGCGTCCGGGGCCCGGCGCAGCAGGAACACCTCGCCCCGAACGGTGCCCTCCCCCTCCACCCACCCCGGGTACGCGCCGAGGTCCAGGAGGATCCCGTCCACCCGCGCCGCGACCGCTTCCCGCACGAAGGGCGCGACGATCGCGTGGAACCGCCCGCCGCGCCGCAGCGTCCCGTACACGAAGACCCGGTCCGTCACTCCCAGAACCGCCTCAGGGCCCAGTCCAGGCCGAAGAGCAGGACCGAGGCGCACAGCAGCCACGGGGTCGCCCAGACCTCCTCCACGCGGCGCCCCACGACCTCCACCTGCGTTCGGGCCCGCTCCCGCAGCGCATCCAGGAGCCCCCTCTCCCCCAGGCGGAACACGGCGCCCCCCGAGTCCTCGGCCAGGGCCCGCAGATAGGCCAGATCGACACCGAGGCGCAGGGCCTCGGGACTCTCGGGCTCCACGGGGAACTCCGCGGCGTCCCTCCCGAGGAACGTGCCGTTCAGGCTGCCCTGAACCTCCACCCTCCACAGGCCGGAGGAGGGGAACCGGACCTCCTCCGTCGCGTATTCCCCGGGCGCCGTCTCCCGCCACTCCACGGGCACCGGCTCCCGCCCCTCGCCCGCCAGCGCCCCGGTCACCCGCGCGCCCTCGGCCGGATTGTAGGCGCGGTCCAGAACCCGCGCCTTGAGGCGGACCTTCTCCCCGGCCCGCAGGGGCCCCGGCGGCATGGACAGGCGCACCAGTTCCATCTCCGGGTCGTGGATGAGCCAGCGCAGCGCCCGCGTCCAGAAGTCGCGGTAGGCGATCTCGTCCCCGCCTCCCGCACCGGCATGGGGCAGACCCCACCGCCACAGGCTGTCGCAGGCCACGACCAGCGTGCGGCCGTTCCCGTACTCCCCCAGGGCGACGAGGGGCTGCGGACCGTATTCGTTGCGGGCCTCGGGATTCTCCGCGAGCACCACCGCCCCGGGCTTGGCCCGGAGCATCCAGTTCATGCCCTGGAGTTCCGGGAGCCGGTTCCAGAGGTCGCGGTTGGCCTCCGGGTCGGGCAGCCACTGGAACAGCGGGTGCCTCACCCCCTCCTCCGTGAGCCGCGGGCGGAACGTCCCCGGCGCGTACGCGCGGCCGGGGGCGGCTCCCGAGAACTCCACGGGCAGGATCCGCTCCAGGGGGCTCCCCTCGTATCCGCCCAGGGAGAACGACCGGTCCCCGCCGAGCATCGCGAACCCGCCCCCCGCCTCCTCCACGAACCGGACGAGATTGTCGAGGTAGTGTCGGGGGACGTAGGGCCCGTAGTCGAAGTTGGCGAAAACCACCGCGTCGAAGGAAGGCAACTCCTGGCTGAAGAGCTCCTGCGTGGGAAACGGGATCAGCGACAGTTCGTCCTGTGGGACGAGGTTCAGGTCCTGCGGGGTCCTCAGGATGAGGAACGTGATCAGGTCCACGCCGGGGTCCTGCCGCAGGCGCCGGCGCAGGAACTTCACGTCCCAGGATGGGGTTCCCCCGACGAGGAGCACCCGGGTCTTGTCGCGCACCACGTTCAGGGAGAACTGGGAGCGGTTGTTCTCCGTCCCCGCCTCCCCCGGCCACGGAGACACCTCCACCCGGTAGGCCTTCCGGCCGGTCCGCTGGGGCACGAAGCTCAGGATCCCCTCCCCCCCGGAAGCCCCGACGTCGAGCACCTGGCTGGCGAGCGGCCGGCCGCCCTCCAGAAGGGTGACGGCCGCCGGGCCGCGGGGCAGCCCCTGCACCCCCAGTTTCACTCGGACGTCGACGGGCGTCCGGATGAAGGCCACCGGCGGGATCTCCACGCCCTCCACCCAGAGGTCCGGCGCCCCCTCCCCCTGCGGGGCCGCGGCGAACACCGGGAAGGGGAGCCCCTGCGGCGGCACCCCGGGTCTCTCGGTGTCGCGGCCGTCGGACACGAGCACCACCCCGGCCAACTCGGGCCTCGATCGCGCCAGTGCCTCGAGGGTCCTGCCCAGGGGGCTCTCCCCCCGCTGGAACACCCCCCCGGCACCCAGGCCGCTCCGGTCGACCGCGGGGGGCGGGTCCCCCAGTGCGACGTATTCGATCCGGTAGTACTCCCCCACGCCCTCGTCCAGGTCGCCCCCGGCCAGCCAACGAGCGGCGGCCGCGCCGGCGGGGTCGGGCCCCAGGGTCATGCTCCGGGAGTCGTCCGTCACCACGACCAGCGGCGAGCGCTTCGCCCGGAGCAGGTCGACTTCCCGGGCCGGCCGGACCACGGCGACCGCCACCAAGGCGAGCGCCGCCAGTCGGAGGGCCAGGAGGAAGGCCCGGCGGCGGCGCGAAAGCCCGCGGCTCGACTTGAGTCCGGACACCAGCGCGAGCACGGCCAACGCGGCCAGTGCAACCAACCAGGCCGGGTGCCCGTTGAGCAGGGCCCACGCCGCGCCCTCGCTCACCGCTGCCTCCGCTTCAGGATGAAGGGGATGTGGACCTGGTCCTTCTTGTAGTTGCCCGTGAGGGCGTAGAGGACGAGGTTGATGCCCATGCGGAAGCTCATCTCCCGCTGACGCTCCCCTCCGGGCACGCACGGATGGGTGTACCCGCCCACCGGGTCTCCGTCCCATGCCCCCCCCAGGTCGTTGACGCACAGGACGAACGGGGTCAGGTCCTCCACACCGATGCCGTACAGGAACGGGCGCACGATCTTGCGGCCGGGTACGTCGCGCAGCAGATAGAAGCTCTGGAACACCGTGTGCTCCGCCGGGAGGGGCCGCAGGGTGCGGCCGGGCACGACCCGCTCCGCCGTGTCCCCGACCGCCCGCGCGAACTCGGAGTCCGGGATGCCCGTCGCATCGTCCCAGAGCACGAAGCCCCCGTGCTCCAGGTAACGGCGCAGCCACGCCTCTCCGTCCGGCCCGAGCCCCGGGAAGGAGCCCCGTCCCGCGACGTAGAGGAAGGGGAGCGAGAAGAGGTCGGGGCTTCCCACGTCCACCACCTTGCGCCGGGCCGCCCCTTCCACGCTCGTGCGCCGCCGCAGGGCCTCCAGGAGGCGCTCGGGGCCCCGGGGGTTCGGGTCCCAGGACCCGCGGTAGCGCAGTTGCGCCCAGCTGAAGTAGGTCGTCTGCCCATAGGCGCGGGCGACCCCCGGAACGGCCAGGACGGCCGCCGCCCCTATCGCCCGCAGCGCCTCGCGCCGAGTCACGCCCCCTCCGCCGCGCGGTGAAAGGTCCCTGCGCTCTCTCACCCGGCTCCCCCCTCTCCCAGGACCGCCCTGCGCCGCCCCCATCCCCACCGGGCGGAGAGCAGGGCCTCGAGAACCAGCGCCGCCAGGATCAACCCGGCGAACCGGGTGGAAGCGTCCCGCCGCCCCCCCGTCCAGGACCCGCCCTCCCCGGCGGACGCGGCAGGCCCGAGAAGCGCCTCCGCCTGGGCAGGGCTCAGGGAACGCAGATCCGACTCCGCCGGGTCGATCCGTGCCGCAAAGGCGTCGACGGTCTCGCCCTCGGAGACGATGCGGTAGACGCCCGGTTCTCCGGGAACGAAGTCGGGCCCGCCCGGCTGCCACAGGCTGCGACCTCCGGGGCCCTCCACCACCACGGCCTCGGCGTAGGGAAGCGGGAACGCCTCCCCCGCCAGGGCCCAGCGGTCCAGCGCCGGCCGCAGCCTGCCGGCGGCGTGGAGCAGCAGCCTCTCGAGCCAAGGCAGGAAGGCCGGCTGGAGGCAGAGGTCCGAGCTGTCCCGGTCGACCGTCGTCCCCAGGAGGAACGTACGCCCCTTGCCGACCCGCCGCTCCACCAGCAGGGGCGCGCCGTTCTCCAGCCGCATCCAGACGGCCACGGGCTCCCCGCCCCGCAGTTCCGGCAGCCAGTAGCGGGAGACCCGAACCCCCGACAGGTCCCCCAGGCCCCTGTCCCGGAACGGCTCCAGCGGCCCGCCGAGCACCCCCACGTCGATCCCCTCGTAGGGCCGCCGCGACGGGTCGTCCGGTGGGATCGCCACGACGTCCCGGATCGGCGCGGCCAGTGCGGCGCCGAGTCCCTTCCCCGCCTCCCGGAGCCCCCACCGGTCTCCCGCGGTCACGATCACGCCCAGGCCCGCCTCCAGACGGGCCGCCAGGGTCGAGGCCAGCTCCGGCGCCACCGGCCCCGGGTTCGCGAGGACGACGACGTCCGCCCCGGCGAGCTCCGAAGGGGAGAGGTCGCCCAGCCGGATCTCCCGGGTGCGGAACAGGTTCGCGAGGCGGGTCCCGGGGGCGAGCGCCCGGCGCACGAACAGGAGTTCGTCGCGGATCTCGAACCCCCAGGGGTCCCCGTTGACCAGGAGCACGCGGGTGAGGCTGCTGCCCCGCCCCGCCAGGGGAAGCCGGTCGTCGAGCGCCAGCGCCCCCCCGGGCGAGACCCGCACCTCGGCCTCGTAGGAACCGGCGGGCGGGTCGAAACGAAAGCTCGTCTCCCCGTCCTCGACGAAGGCGTTGAGGACGGGGCGCCCGCCGACCGCCAGCTGCACTGTGCGCCGCGCTCCCCCCGCCTCCCCCGTGGCCCCCAGGACCACCCGCACGGAGCCGTCCCCTTCCTCCGCCGACTCCACCCACGCGTTCGACCGCTCGGCGAGCCCGACGTCCGCCAGGCGCAGGGGACCGGCCAGGGGCTGGCCCGGCGGCGAGTCGGGCCACGCCGAGGCCTGGAGATCGGTGGCGAGGATGACCTGGCCGCCGCGGATCCCCTCCACGAGCGCGAAGGCGTTCTCCACCGCCCGGCCCGGGTCGTGGCGCCCGAACTCGACCCGGGCCTCCCGGATGGCCCTGCGCACCGAGGCGGGATCGTCCGTGAAGCCGGCCCGCCAGGCCGCCTCGCCCCCGTGCCACGTGGTGGCGTAGAGGAAACGGTCGTCGGGGCGGGCACCGTCCAGGGCCGCGAGGAGGACGCGCCGCCCCTCCTCCAGGGGGCTCCGGCCCCCGGCGGACGCCGCCATGCTCGGAGACGTGTCGAGGATCAGGATGACGGACTGCGGCCCCTGCGGCCCCGCCGCCTGGCGGCACCCGGGTCCCGCGTAGGCGACCGCGAGGCCTCCCATCGCGGCGGCGCGCGCCAGGAGCAGGAGCACGCGGCGAAGCCGCAGGTGGGCGGCCGCCCGAGCCCGCGCCCTCTCGAGGAAGCGGATCGTGGCGAAGGGCACCGTGCGCACCTGCCGGCGGCCCAGCAAGTGGATCAGCACGGGCAGCGCGATGCCCAGGAGGCCCCACAGAAGGGCGGGACGCAGGAACTCCACGTCAGCGTCCCCCGAGCGTGCCCAGCAGGCGGCTCAGCGTGGGCGCCGGGTCCTCCCCCGTGGACAGGAACCCGTAGGCGACCCCCAGCGCCTCGGCCATGCGGGCCACGCCCCGGACGAACGCACGCATCTCCTCGGCGTAGGCGCGTCGGATCGGCACCGGGTCGAGAACCAGGAACTGGGGGCCCTCCAGGTCCTCGAAGCGGGTCGTGTTCTCGAAGGGGAGGTCGAGTTCGTGGGCGTGCAGCACCTGCACCATTCGCGGGGCGAGGCCCCGCGCCCGGAGCAGCCGGCCGCCCGGCAGTTCCTCCTGGCCCTCGTCCAGGAAGTCCGACAGCACGAACACCGAGGCCCCCCGCTTGAGCCGCTCTCCGACGGACCGGCAGGCCCCCGTGACGTCGGCGGTGCCGGAGGGCTGGGTACCGGCGAGCACTTCGATGACCGCCTCCAGGTGCCCGGAACCGCTCCGGGGCGGAAGCCAGGCGCTCTGCGCCCCCCCGGCCACCTCGACGCCCACCGCGTCCCCCTGCCGGAGCAGGCACGCCGCGAGGGCGACTCCCGCGCGCGCGGCCAGGTGGTACTTGGAACCCCGGGAGGTCCCGGCCTCCCCCCCGTAGCTCATCGACGCGCTCGCGTCCACGAGCAGGACCACCCGCTGAAGGCGCTCGTCCTCGTAGCGCTTCACCAGGTACCGGTCGGTCTTGGCGAAGACCTTCCAGTCCAGGTGCCGCAGGTCGTCCCCCGGGGCGTACTGCGTGTGCTCCGAGAACTCCAGGCTCGCACCGCGCCTCGGGCTGCGGTGCTGCCCCCGGTGGGGGTGAGGCGAAGGGGGCCCGGGGATGGAGAAACGACTCAGGCGAGCCGTGAGTTCCGGGTCGAAGACGTCCGACCGGTCAAGCACTCGGCACGGCCTCCAGCACCTCGCCCAGGACCTCGGCCATCCCCACCCCCTGGGCCTCGGCCCGGAAGTTGAGGACGATCCGGTGCTTGAGCACGGGCGAGAGCAGCGAGCGCACGTCTTCCGGGCCGGCCGCGAAGCGCCCCGAGAGCAGCGCCCGGGCCTTGGCACCGAGCACGAGGTGCTGCGCCGCCCGGGGCCCCGCCCCCCACTCGACGAACTCCTGGACCGCCTTGGGCGCGTCCGGCCCCGGCCGCGTGGACCGCACCAGCCGCACGGCGTATGCGAGGGCCGCGTCCGCGATGGGCACCCGGGGCACGGTCTCGCGGAACCTCCGGATCCGGGCGGGGTCCAGCACCTTGCGGAGCGGGGACGGCTGCCCTGCGGTGGTCCGGCGCACGATCTCCAGTTCCTCGTCCGCACCCGGGTAGTCCATCTCGATCGCGAACATGAACCGGTCGAGTTGGGCCTCCGGGAGCGGGTAGGTGCCCTCCTGCTCGATGGGGTTTTGCGTGGCGAACACGAGGAACGGCGCGTCGAGCACGTGGTCCGTTCCCGCGACGCTCACCTTGTACTCCTGCATGGCCTGGAGCAGGGCGGCCTGGGTCTTCGGCGACGTCCGGTTGATCTCGTCCGCCAGCAGGATGTTGGTGAAGATCGGGCCCCGGACGAATCGGAACACCCGCCGCCCCGTTCCCGCGTCCTCCTCGAGGATCTCCGTGCCGGTGATGTCGCTCGGCATCAGGTCCGGCGTGAACTGCACGCGCTTGAACTCGAGGTCCAGGGCGTCCGCCAGGGTCCGGATCAGGAGGGTCTTGGCGAGTCCCGGCACCCCGATGAACAGGCCGTGCCCGCCCGCGGCCAGGGCGATGAGGAGGAGGTCCACCACGGACCTCTGCCCCACGATGACCTTCGCGATCTCCGACGAGACCTCGTCGTGGGCGCGGGCGGCCTCCTCCACGAACTCCCGGTCGCTCAGGGTTTCGACGATGGTGTCGTTCATCGGACTCCTTCCTCGGAAATCGCTGGGGCGCGAGGGAAACCGGAGGGTACCACCGCCGCCTCCGCCCTGGACAGGTTGCACTCGGTCCCTCCGGCCGCTCACTGCCCCTCTTCGAGCAGGCCCGGGGCCCACTCCTGACGCTCGGCCTCGGCCCGGTCTCCCGACGCGTGGGCCGCCGCCCGGAGCCCCCGGCGCCCGGGAACATGGAAGGGGTTGATCTCCAAGACCTCCCGGAAGGCGTCGGCGGCCTCCTCCGCGCGGCCCAGGCCCATCAGGCCCTCGCCCCGCCGTTCCCACAGCACGGCCAGATCCGGGTAGAACCGCAGCGCCCCCTCCGCCACCGCGGCGGCCTCGCCGAAGCGTCCCGCCTCGAGCAGCCCCAGCGCGTGGCGGGAGGCCACTCCGGGCGTCTCCGGCGACCGGTCGTACGCCTTCTGGTACTCGACGCCGGCCGCCCCCATCCTTCCCCTCGCCCGCAGCATGTCCCCGAGGCGCAGGTAGTCGCGGGCCTGGGGATCCCGCACCTCTCCCGGTTCCTCGTCCTCCGCCCCGTGCTCCGCGAGGCGCAGGCCGATCACCTGCACCTCCGCCCGCTCCAGGGGGAGGCGTGCCGCCCAATCGCGCCACGCCGCCTCGAAGGAGGCGAAGGTGCCGCCCCAGACCGCTTCGAGCGCCTCCCGGTCGCTGCGGCCGGACCCGATCTCCGACAGGAGCCGCCCCAGGGCGCCGCTCCCCTTGCGCTCCACCAGGAACGACATCATCGTGCCCACCTGGGCGAAGGCCAGGGAGGTGTCCTCCGCCGAGGGGAGCTTGGCCACCGACGGGCTCATCGCCTCGAGGGGGATCAGGGTTCCCTCCTCGAACCGTCGGGCCAGCAGCGCCGCACTCGACGGGTCGAGTTCGCCGAGAGCCCCCCTCCAGCTCCCCTCCAGGTACTTCGCGATGCCCTCGTGGACCCAGATGGGCGCCAGGCCGTGGGTCAGGCGATACAGGGCCAGGTGGACGTACTCGTGGCAGAGGGTGTCCCTCCAGCGGTACCCCCACAGGGTGGCCCGGGGGCTCGTGATCATCAGGCGGTCGAACTTGCACAACCCGATCGTGCCCGAGGTCTCCACCTCCTCCCGGGTCAGGGTCGAGACGGAGGTGAAGGAGGCGACCGTCGGGTAGACCTCCACCCGCACCCGATCCTCGGAGGCGAAGCCCAGTTCCCGGAGCAGCGCGTCCCGCGCGGCCTCCAGTCCCTCGAGGGCGCCGTCCACCATCACTTCGTCCTTGGGGTTCCCCCAGGAGATCCGGAAATGCTCGCTATCGCGGTGGGCGAAGTCCCGCGTGGCCTCGGCGGTGGCCTGGACCAGGTCCCGAAACGTGCCCTCGATGCCCAGCTCCCCCATCCGGCCCAGGGACTCCGGGTACGCTCCCTCGAAGAACAGCACGTGGGCCTCCAGGGCTTTTGCCTCCTGGTCCCCGGGATTCCGGGCCAGGAGGGTGTCCACCACCCGGCGCGCCTCCGGCACCCTCCACGAACTCAGGAAGGCGTTGCCCATGTAGAGCCCCAGGTCGGACTCGGAGAGCCCGTAGATCTCCCGCGCGCCCGCGGGGGCCGTGACGGCGGCCCCCAGGGCCAGGACGACCAGGGCCACCACGCTCCCGCGCGTCGCCCGCGCTCGAACCGTCATCGGATCAGCCTCTCGTAATAGCGCTCCACCTCTTCCTCGTAGTCCTTCGGGTAACGGCCCGAACGCATCGCCCGCAGCACCTCCTCCCGGAAGGCGCGGAGCTCCCGGGCCTCGCTCTCCTGGGGGATCTCCACCGGGCTCCGGTCCACGTCCCGCCCCTGGCCCGGCTTCTGCCCGGGCCTTCGCACCATCTGGAGCCCCTGGCCCCGGCCCTGCCCCTCCGACATCTGGCGTTGCGCGTCCTGGAGCTGCCGGCTGACCTCCGCGAGATCCTCGAGAGCGCGGGTCTCCGGGGGAACCGCCCCGAAGGGGTCGCCCTGCCCGAGCCGGTCCCCGGCCTGGCCCATGGCCTGCTGCGCCGACCGGGCCCGCTGCGGCAGCTGACGGTTCAGCAGGGGGTTGCGCCCGGCCAGGCCTTCGAGCCGCTCCGCCACCCCTCCCGTCCGCTCCGCGAGCCCGCCCTGCCGCCCCCCCATCCCCTGGAGGGCCTGGCCTTCCTGGGGCGTCATCCCGCTCCTGCGCCCCTGGGAGAGGCCCTCCAGATCCGCGAGCAGACCGCGAACCTCCTCCCGGGCCACCTGGGCCTCCCCTTCCACCAGGCCCCGGCGGGGCTCCTCCTCCCCGAGGCCGCCCAACACGCGCTCCCGCAGGGTCTCCACCGCCTGCTCCAGCGCCTCGGCCCCCTGGCGGGCGCGCCCGAGATCACCCTGGAGCCCCTGACGCACCTCCGCGGAGGCGGCCCCCACCCGCTGGCGCGCTTCGAGGATCTCCAGCCCCCCAGCGGGCGGGGGGGGCTGCCCCGGCGATGCCTGGGGAGGCATGCCGTGGAACCCGCCCCTCGGAACCGCGGCCTCCATCCGGCGCGAGGCCTCCTCGATCCGCTGCAACCGCCGCTCCTCCCGCTGGGCGAGCGACTCCATGGCCCGACGGAGCTCGGGCGCGGCACGCTCGGACACGTCCCGTCCCAGGGCCCCGGTCTCTTCCAGGAGCTTCTCCTGCTCGGCCGCGATGTCCCGCACGTCCGTCTCCAGCTTGGAGATCTCCTCCATCATCGGGTCCATCTCGTCCCGGGAGGCCTTGCCGGCAGCCTCCTCCAGGGCGGAGAGCCACTTGCTCAGCATCTCGACGAGCTTCTCGGCGAGCTCCTGGGCGCGCTCCCGATCCCCTGCGGCCAGGGCCTCTCGCAGTTCCGCGAGGGTCTGCTGCAGCTCGTTGGCGGGCATGTCCTTCACCGCGTCCGCGTTGGCGAAGGCGTCGGGCATCTCGCTGGCGCCCCGGCTGAGTTTCTCCGCCATCTGCGCGAGGAGCCGTTGCAGCTGGTCGACGCGCTCGAGCAACTGCTCGGGGGAGGCGCCCGCCTCCAGGTCGTCGAACAGGCTGCGCTGGAGGGCGGCCAGCTCGTCGCCGAGGCTCAGGGCCTCCTCCATCCGAAGGCTCTGGAGCATGCGGTCGAGGAACAGGATGTCCCGCTCGAGTTCCGCGATCAGGGGATTCCGGTCGGGGGCCCCCTCGAGGAACGGCTCCAGGGCCGCCCGGAGCCCGGCCTCGATCTTCAAGGCCGCCGCGGCCCCGAGCGCCTCCTCGTCAGCGCCCTGGCGGACCCTCTCGAGAAGCTGATCGAAGAGCCGCAGCAGATCGCGCCCCTTGCCCCGCAGCCGCTCCAGTTCGGCCGGGGCCGGGGGATCGGCGAGCTCGAGATGATCGGCGAGCTGCCCTAGGAGGGCTTCCAGCAGGCGCGCCTCCAGGTCGGCGATGTCCGCCACGAGGCGCCGCTTGTCCAGGAAGGTGAGATAGACCGACCGGCTGCTCCCCGCCTTGGGCCCGTTTGCCGAGTCCCCGTCCCACGCCTCCACACGAAGGTGCGCCCCGGCCCCGAGCTTCGGGTGGGCCAGGGGCAGGAACCGCGCCCGCCCCTGCACCGCGCCCTCGGGCGTGATGCTCACCGGGATGCGCACCTCCTCGTCGCCCTGGAGGACGAGCTCCACCCGCTCCACCCGGAAGTCGTCTCCGGCCCGGAACGCGACCTCGAGCTCCTGGTCCGTGGTGACCTCCAGGTCCTCCGCCGGATCGTCCATCTCCACCGTGGGCCGCCGGTCCTCGAGAAGGGTCAAGGGGCGCGGCGGCAGTCCGGAGGGAACCGATCTCCCCCCCCGTTCGAAGGCGAGCTCGTAACTCCCCGCCGCCGCCAGGATCCAGGACACGGAGAAACTCCGGCCGTCGACGGACAGGGCCACCTCGCTGCCCGACGGCCCCCGCCATCGGCCGGCGTCCACCGCCTCGGACACCTCCCCTTCCAGGACCACCCGGGTCCCCGGGTACCCCTCCACGGCTCCGTCGGACCCCTCCACCCGGCGCTCCGGCAACCCGGTGTACGCGGGGGGCTGGTACGTGACCCGCAGGTTGCCCACTGCGACGGGGTCCGGCGGACCGCCGGTCAGCAGCCTGGCGTAGGCCCCGAAACCGGCCGGCGCGAGCGCCACCGCAGCCGCCAGGGCAAGGCCGGCGGCCGCGGCGCGGGCAACCCACCCGAGCAGGGGTCTGCCCGGGATGGCACGGGACGGGTCGAGGCCCGTGGAGGCGGCAGAGGCCCGTTCGATCTGAGCCCGCACGAGTTCTTCGCTCGCGCGCCTCTGGGAGGTCCCCTCCTCCCCCCAGCCGGCGAGATCCGCTCCGGTGAGGAGCAGCTCGGCCAACTCGGGGTGCTGCGCGCAGAGCAGGGCGACGAGTTCCCCATCCCTGCGCCGGGGCGCCGCCCGGCGCCACTCCCGCCGCCCCAGCAGCCCGGCCGCCGCCGCGGCCGCGAGCAGGAAACCCGCCGCCGTCCACGGCCGCGCGCCTTCCGGCAGGGGAGCCAGGAGGAGCCCTCCCGCGACGGCCGTGCCCAGCGCGGCCGTGAGACCGGCCAGGAACACCCGCCCCGTGCCGAGCACGAGGCTCCGCCGACGGGCGCGCCGCAGCAACCCCAGGAGCCGACCCGCCGTGCTCACGGTGCGGTCCCCAGAACCGGCACGTCGTAGCGGACCTCCCGGAGGAAGAGGCCCTGCGGGGGGGCCGTGACCCCGGCGTCTTCCCGGCGGCGGGACGCCAGCGCGCGCACGATGCACTCGGGGTCGCGCCGCCCCTTGCCCACCTCCACCAGGGTGCCGACCACGATCCGGACCATGTGCCTCAGGAAGGCCGTGCCGCGAACCCCGATTTCCACTTCCTCCCCCGACGGCCTCACCCAGACCTCGTGCACGGCCCGCACGGCGTGGGGCGCGTCGCACCCCGCGGACCGGAAGGCCCCGAAGTCGTGGGTGCCCACCAGGTGCCGGCCGGCGGCGGCCATGGCCCCCAGATCCAAGGGGGGCGGCACCCTCCAAGACGTCCGGCGTGCGAAGGCGCTCGGCGCGGCGCCGCAGTGCAGGCGGTAGTGATAGGTCTTCTCCTTGGCGCTGCGGCGGCTGTCGAACTCCAGAGGCACCTCGTCCACCCTCCGTACCGCCAAGTCCTCGGGCAGCAGCGCGTTGAGCCCGTGCAGGACGCCGCGCAGCGGGATGGTCCGCTCCGTCCGGAAGTTGGCCACCTGCCCCAGCGCGTGAACCCCGGCGTCCGTCCGGCCCGAGGCCACCACCCGCACCGGGTGCTCCAGCATCCTCCCCAGGGCCGACTCCACCTCCCCCTGGATGCTGGGGGCGTTGTGCTGCACCTGCCAGCCCGCGTAGCCGGTTCCGTCATACTCCAGGGTGAGGCGCAGGTTTCTCATCGAAACCCGAGCGCCAGCACACCGGCCAACGTCGCAAAAGAAAAAAACAGTGCAATTGTATCGTTAAGTCCGAAACCTGATGTCTTCCACGAGGTTCTCTTCGCAGCGGAGGGGTAACCGCGCACCTCCATGGCCAGGGCCAGCGCCTCCGCCCGGCGCAGCACCTGTCGAAAGAGGGGGACCACCAGGGGCACCAGGGCGCGGGCCCTGTGCCTCGGGCCTCCCGCCGTCGGATCCACTCCCCGCGCCCGCAGCGCGAGGCCCAGCCGCTCGGCCTCCTGGCGCAGGATGGGAAGGAAGCGCATCGCGAGGAAGGCGCTGACGCAGAAGTCTCCCACCGGAACCCCCAGGCGGGACAGGGGCCTTCCGAGGCATTCCAGCGCCCAGACGAGCTCGCTCGGACTCGTGGTGAGCGTCAGCAGCGACGCGTACCCCACGGCGGTCGCGAGTTGCGCCGCCACCGCTCCCCCATCCGCCAGGCCCTCCAGCGTCAACTCCCACCCGGTCCCGGCGATGCCGACGAGCTCCCGTCCCGGCGTGGTGAGCGCGTGGAGCAGCATCGTGAACAGGAAGATCCACGAGAACGGCCGGAACCCCTGGAAAAACACCCTGGCGGGCACCCGGGAGGCCGCGAGACCCACGAGCAGCAGCGGCCACGCCGCCCCCGCACCGAGGGCCGAACCGGGGAGCAGGGAGGCCCCCATCCCCAGGACGCACACGGCGAGCTTGGCCCGCGGGTCCAGGCGGTGAACCGGCGAGCGGGCGGGGTGGTAGAGTCCGAGGGTGAGGTCGCGCAGCAGCCGCATCCGGTTCCTGGCTCGGGGAGAGGAGGGGTCAGGCTAACAG
This sequence comes from uncultured Thermodesulfobacteriota bacterium, assembly GCA_964528225.1. Taxonomy (GTDB): domain Bacteria; phylum Desulfobacterota; class Deferrisomatia; order Deferrisomatales; family JACRMM01; genus CAZGRT01. The sequence continues at coordinate 13,727 of CAZGRT010000271.1, forward strand.
AGCGCCCGGGGAGTGAACAAGCGCACCCGCTCGGGCGGCTTGATCCCGGGCGTCCCGGCGGGTACAGTCGCGCTCCTTTTTCGAAGGCGAGGAGGGACCCATGGAAATCGGCATCGTCGGCCTGCCGCTCTCCGGCAAGACGACCCTGTTCAACCTGCTCACCCGGGCCGAGGCCGACACCGGCTTCTCGACCTCGAAGAAGAAGGTGAACCTGGGGATCAGCCGGGTGCCGGACGAGCGCCTCGACCGCCTCTCGGCCCTCTGGAACCCCAAGAAGACCACCCACGCGACGATCCGCTACGTCGACGTCGCCGGGGTGGAGAAGGGGGCGG
>CAZGRT010000272.1:0-6819 GCA_964528225.1 uncultured Thermodesulfobacteriota bacterium
AAGGGCGCGGGGGAGAGCGGGATGCCGCGGAAGACCCCCGGGGAGGAGGTGGGGGGCAGGTCCGCGGCCGGGATGCGCCGGGAGCTCAGGACCACCCCGCTCGGCTCCGTGCCGAACAGGGTCTGGATCTGGGCCGTGAGGTCTCCGGAGGTGCAGGCGACCGGGAGCCGGATCTCCTGGAGCTCCCCCGACACGCCTGCCGTCACCGTCTGCGCCACCTGCTGCTGCGGCACGCCTCCCACGACGAAGCCGGGGGCGTTGGGGTCCACCGCCGTCTGCTGCTGGTCCACGACCGACACGACCGCTGCGGCCGCGGCGGCGAGGATGGCGGCGCCCGCCGCGGCCAGGACCGCCCCGCGCGGGAGGGTCTTCAAGGGCATTCCCGGTCCGCGTCCTCCCACTCCGCCAGCGCCTCCTGGATGAAGCGGACCGTGGCCTCGTGGGCCGCGGCGCCCTTGCCCTCCACGACCAGGGGCGCCCCGAAGCGGAAGTGCACCGGGCGGTCGGGGCGGACCGGCCCGAAGTCCTTGACCCAGCGGCCGTTGCCCCAGGCGTCGGTGCGCAGCGCCAGCGGCACCACCGGGACCCCGGCGCGCGCCGCGAGCTTGACCCCGATCGTGTTGAACTGGGCCGGATCGAACCGGGGGGTCCGGGTGGTCTGGGGGAACACGATGACGGAGATGCCCTGCCCGAGCCGCTCGCTCCCGCCGCGGAGCACGGCGGTAAGGTCCTCCCGGGGGTTGCGGCGGCCCACGGCTACCGGGTCACGGGAGCGCATGATGGGCCCGAAGAACGGGTAGGTGAGCAGGCTCTCCTTCACCACGAAGGTGACCGGGCGCACCGGCTGGATGATGCCGGGGAGCACGAAGGTCTCGAGGGTGCTCATGTGGTTGCCCAGGAACACCGCGGGTCCCTCCAGGGCGCGAAGGTTCTCCAGGCCCTCCACGCTCACCCGGATGCCGGTCCCCTCCAGGGCCCGGAGGATGGTGAGGCTCGAGTGCACCCACTCCCTGTCGCCGTAGCGGCCCCGGCGGGCCAGTCGGTTGGCCCGGATCACGACCCCCAGCACGGGGAGGTAGAGGTTCAGGCGCGGAACGGGGCAGAGCCGGGTCCAGCCGCTTCGCCGGCCGGCCGGGGTGCGATAGGTGTCGAGCTCGGCGATCATCCTCCCTCCTCCGGGCAGGGCGGGTGTTTCCGGGCAGTATACATCGGCGGGCGCGGCTCCCGGGAACGGACGGAGGCGCTCAGCGGGAGAGGAGCAGGGATCCGTAGAACCACGCCCCGGTTGCGGCGAGGCAGGCGATCCTGCCGGGGGCCGAACGGGCCAGGGGCCCGACGCGCCGGTCGTACCGGTCCAGCCAGGGAGTCGGGCCCTGGCCGGGTGGAAGCCCCGCGCGGCGGTTGCGCCGGCAGTCGAGGGCGAAGGCGAGCTGCCACGCGTTGGAGGCCACGTAGCCGGCCGTGCCCCACCACCAGCGGGCGAAGGCCTTCGCTCCGTGGCTGCGGCTCTCCCGCTCCGCGGCCCGCAGGAAGGGTCCGAGCCGGAGCCGTGCCGCCCTCCCCTGGAGCCGGTACGCGTCGGCGGCCCGGGCGAAGAACCCCGTCATCCCGATCGCGTCGAAGTTCCGCACCAGCGCGTTGAGCGTCTGCCGCACCGGCAGCCCCTCCGTCTCGAACCGCCGGGCCGACGTCCCCAGGGTGCCGGGCAGCGCGACCCACGCGCCGGTCTCGTCGATGCGCCGGGCCAGGCGGGCGTCCTCCAGGTAGGGGAGGGACTCGTCGAAGCCCCCGAGCTCCTCGAAGTACGCGCGCGCCAGCCACAGGCCCTGGTCGCCGTTGATCACCTCGGGCCGGTTCAGGCGGGTCTTCGCCTCGTAGAAGTAGTAGGCGCCGTCGCGGCCCGGGCGGGAGCGGACGAACCGGAGGCCGAAGTGCCCGGCCACCCGGAAGGAGCCCCGGCGGGAGCGCTCCCCGTCCATGCGCTGCCTGGCCCGGGCGAGCGTCCCTGGGTCCTCCAGGACGCTGTCCGCGTGGAGGAAGAGCAGGTCGGGCGCGCGCGCCTCGCGGACGGCGGCGTTCATCTGCCGGCCCCGGCCCGGGGCGGCCCGCACCCGTCGGACGGGCGGGCCGACGGCGTCCGCGGCGCGGCGGGGGGGCTCGATCCCGGAGCCCTCCCCTCCCTCCGCCACCAGCACCTCGAAGGCGAGGCCCTGCTGGGTCCGGAGTCCCGCCAGGAGGCCCACGAGGGCTTCCGCGTCCTCCAGGACGGGGACCACCACGGAGAGATCCGGCGTCTTCATCGGGGTGCGGTTTCAGGCGAGGGCTTCGGAGCGGAGGGAATCGAGGGCGGCGCCGAGGAGTTCCCCCGCGCCGGCCCCGGCCTCCAGGGGCCGGGTGCGCTCCCGCGTCTCGGGGCCGGGCTCCTCCCACCGGGCGGCCGCCGCCCGGTAGACCTCCCAGTCGGCGTCGGAGGGGCCGCCCCGGCGGGCCGCGATGCGGCGCCGCACCGCCTCGGGCGCGGCGGCGCACAGCAGGACGAGGCCGGGGACCCCCCGGCGGCGGGCGCACGCGAGGGCCCGGTGCCTCCACCGCTCTTCCCGGAAGGTGCCGTCCAGGACCACCCGGCGGCCCTCGAACAGGGCGCCCTCCGCGCGGCGCAGGCACTCGGCGTAGGTCCTCTCGGTCCACTCCGGTTCGTAGATCCCCCCGCCGAAGGCCGCGGGGGCGGGGGACTCCGGCTCCAGCCCCGCCAGTTCCTTGCGCACCCGGTCGGTGGAGATCACCGTGAAGCCGGCTCGTTCGCCGAGCCCCCGGGCCAGGGTGGACTTGCCCGTGCCGGGCAGTCCGCCGACCGCCACGAGGCAGGGCCGCTCCGCCGGCGGGGCGAGCAGCCCGAGGGCGAGGAGCCAGTGGGCCTGGGCGCTCGCCAGGGCATCCGCGCGGTCGGCGCCGGACACCTGGGGGTCCACGCTGCGGAAGCCCTCCACCTTGGCGCGCACCGCGGCCCGGTACGCGGCGTAGAACGGGAAGAGCTCCGGCGCCTCGCCGTCGCGGGAGGCCTCGGTGTAGGCCTCGGCGAAGCGGGCGGCGAGGTCGCCGCGCCCCTCGAACCGGAGGTCCATGGCTAGGAACGCCGCGTCCGACACCGGGTCGCCGTAGCGGAACCGCTCGTTGAACTCGATGCAGTCCACCACCACGAGGTCGTCGGGGCTCGGCTGTTCCGGGAACACGTACACGTGGTCGAGGTGCAGGTCGCCGTGGGTGTCGCGCGGCACGCCCCGCGCCGCACGACCTTCGACGAGGGGGCGCAGGGCTTCCAGTGCGTCCTCCGTGTGGCGGCGCGCCCTCGCGTGCACCTCCCCGCTGGCGGCGGTGCCCACGAGGGCCTCCGACTGCTCGAAGTTCTCGCGGGCGTTGCGGGCCACGAACTCCCACGCGCCGAAGCGCGACACGTGGGGACCCGCCTCGGCGCGGCGGTGAAAGGCTGCGACCCGCTCGCCGAGGGCCGCGACGAGGCCCGGCGTCACCTCTCCCCGGCGGAGGCGACTCAGCAGCCTGGCGTCGTCGGGGAGTCGCTCCATCCACACCGCCCACTCGACGGCCTCGCCCTCCCCGTCCACGGCGAGACGCCCCTCGTGGAGGGCCACGGGGACGACCCCCAGGTAGGTGCGGGGCGCCAGCCGCCGGTTGAGGCGGACCTCCTCGAGGCAGAAGTGGTGGCGGCGGCCCAGGGTCGTGAAGTCGAGGAAGCCCAGATCCGCCGGCTTCTTGATCTTGTAGGCGTAGGGGCCGGCGAGGAACACGGCGGAGATGTGCGTCTGGCACACCTGCACCTCGCCGCAGGGGTGCGGGTAGGCGGTCGGGTCGGAGAGGAGTCGGATGAGACGGGCCAGGTCCACCGCGCGCTCCGTCGGGGGAGGAGGAGCCCGAGCCTAGCCGGGGGCGGACCGGGGTCAAGGGCGGTGGTCAGCCGCCGAAGCACCCCTTGCCCACCAGGACCGCGGTGAGGATGACGACGATGGCGACGAAGATCCCGCCCCAGATGTGCCCCAGGAACTCTCCCGTGGACATCCGGCGGCCCGAGTTGGTCCGCGGTTTCCTAGCCATGGGCCCTCCGGGGCGCGGTCACGTTTCCGGCTTGCGCCCGTAGGCGTCCCGGCACTCCTCGCTGCAGAAGAAGCGCCCCTTCGGGCCGGCGACGGCGGTGGCCTTGGGGATGTACACGCCGCAGGACGGATCCTGCACCAACTCGCCCCCGTCCAGGCTCCCGCCCGGACGGTCCGGCCGGCGGCCCCCCGGGGCGACCGGACCGCCGGACCCGCCCAGCAGGCTCCTGACGAGCCGGTACAGCAGCCAGCCGAGGGCTCCGTAGATCAGCAGCCGGATCAGTCCCATGGCCCCTCCCGTCCTTCCAAGTCTTCCAGCCACCCCGGGCGCCCCATGGGGGCGACCCCCGACACGGGCCCGAGCGCAGCGAGTAGGTCGGCGACGGTGCGGCCCAGCAGGGGGTGCACCGCGTCCGGCGCGATCTCGGCGAGGGGCACGAGCACGAACGCCCGTTCGTGCAGGCGGGGGTGGGGCAGTTCCAGGGTCGGACGCCTCGCCACCCGGTCCTCGCAGAGGAGGAGGTCCAGGTCCACGGTGCGCGGGCCCCACCGGACTTCCCGCGTGCGGCCGAGCCCGACCTCGATCTCCAGCAGCCTCTCCAGGAGTTCCTGCGGAGACAGGGAGGTCTCCACCTCCAGGGCACCGTTGACGAACTCCGGCTGCTCCTCCACCCCCACGGGCGCCGTCCGGTACAGGGAGGAGACCCGCACCAGCCGGGTCCCCGGCAAGCGCGCCACCGCCTCCAGGGCCTGCCGGAGGTTGTGCTCCACATCCCCCAGGTTTCCGCCGAAGGCGACGTGGGCCCGGCTCACAAGATCCCGGCGGTCCGGATCCGCTCCACCGCTTCCTGCAGGCGCTTCTCGGGGAGGCACAGGGTCATGCGCGCGTACCCCTCCCCGGCGTCCCCGAAGCCGTTGCCCGGCGTGGCGACGATGCCGGCCTTCTCGAGCAGGAGCTTGGCGAAGCCCGCGGAGGTCTGCCCCTTGGGAACCGGGAACCAGACGTAGAACGACGCCGCCGGCGCGTCCACGTCGAGCCCGATCTGGCGCAGGCCCCCCACCAGCACGTCGCGGCGGCGCTGGTACATGCGGCGCAGTTCGGCCTGGGGCTCCTGCGGGCCCTCGAGCGCCTCGATCCCCGCCATCTGGATCGCCTCGAACAGGCCCGAGTCCACGTTCGTCTTGATCTTCCCGAGGCCGGCGATGACCTTCGCGTTGCCGACCGCGAACCCGATCCGCCAGCCGGTCATGTTGTACGTCTTCGAGAGGCTGTGGAACTCGATCCCCACCTCCCGCGCTCCCTCCACCTCGAGGAAGCTCATGGGCTTGTGCCCGTCGTAGTACAGCTCGGTGTACGCGGCGTCGTGGCACACGATGACGCTGTGGCGGCGGGCGAACTCCACCACCCTCTCGAAGAAGGCGCGGTCGGCCACCGCCGCGGTCGGGTTGTTGGGGTAGTTGATGAACATGAGCTTCGCCCGGGCGGCCACGTCGTCCGGGATGGCGTCGAGGTCGGGCAGGAACCCGTTCTCCCGCCGCAGGGGCATGAAGTGGGGGACGCCGTCGGCGAACAGCGTGCCGATGTTGTAGACCGGGTAGCCCGGGCTGGGGACGAGGTTCAGGTCGCCCGGGTTCACGAAGGCCAGGCTGATGTGCGCGATCCCCTCCTTCGAGCCGATGAGGCTCACCACCTCGGTGTCCGCGTCCAGGCCGACGCCGAAGCGCTTCTGGTACCACCGGGCCACGGCGGCCCGGAAGGCGGGCAGACCCTCGTAGGATGGGTAGCGGTGGTACGCCGCCTCTCCGGCGGCCTCCCGCAGGCGGGCGACGATGTTGGGGAACGTGGGGGTGTCCGGGTCCCCGACGCCCAGGTCGATGATGTCCACGCCCCGCGCCCGCGCTGCCTTCTTGGCGCGGTCGATCTCGGCGAACAGGTAGGGCGGAAGCTTGGCGAGCCGGCGGGCCAGTTCGATCTCCATCGGCAGGACCTCCAAGGGATGAGCGGAAAAGCGAGGCGCCGCATGCTAACAGCGCCGGCGAAAGGCTGTCCAGATCGCGGGGAGCGGCCGCCCGGAAGGGTTCAGAACCCGAGGAGGTCCGCCATGCCGTAGAAGCCGGGCGGCTGGGAGGGGAGCCAGCACGCGGCCCGGATCGCCCCCCGGGCGAAGGTCTCCCGGCTCGATGCCTTGTGGGTGATCTCCACCCGCTCCCCGAGGCCGCCGAAGATCACGGTGTGGTCGCCCACGACGTCGCCGGCCCGCACCGCGTGGATGCCGATCTCCCGGGTCTTCCTCTCCCCCACGAGGCCCTGGCGCCCGTGCACGGCGTCGGTCTCCAGGTCGCGCCCCAGGGCGGAGGCCGCGGCCTCCGCGAGGGCGAGGGCCGTGCCGGAGGGCGCGTCCTTCTTGAAGCGGTGGTGGGTCTCCACGATCTCCACGTCGTAGGCGTCGCCGAGGCGGCGGGCCACGTCCGCGACCACCCGGAGGAGCACGTTGACGCCGACGCTCATGTTCGGCGCCTGGAACACGCGGGCCCCGCCCTGCGGCTGCCGGATCCTCTCCCGTTCGTCGGTCCCGAAGCCGGTGGACCCGATGACGATGGCGCTGCCCGCGCGGCAGACGGCTTCCAGGTGGCTCATGGAGGCGGCCGCGCTCGTGAAGTCGATGACGACGTCGGCGGCGGGCAGGGCCTCGGCGAGGGAGCCGGTCACCGG
>CAZGRT010000273.1:0-5738 GCA_964528225.1 uncultured Thermodesulfobacteriota bacterium
GGTGAGGACCGGCAGGGTATGTGGGCGGTCGGTCAGCCCGCGAGGGGAGCAGCCCCGCCCGTGCGGCGACCGTCGGATGCTCGATTCGACAGCATCTTCCCGGCAGCGGGCCGTGACAAGGGTGGGTCGCCCGGCGGATCGTGCTCGACCGCGACAGGGGGGCGGGCTGCCACGGACCCGGGCTAGGGGAGGAGGTCGAGGAGGTCCCCGGGGTCCCTGGCGAGAAACTCGGCGCCGGCCTCCCGGAGTTCGTCCGCCGTGCGGAAGCCCCAGAGCGCTCCGACCGCCCTCATGCACGCGGCGCGCGCCGTCCGCATGTCGGTGGCGGTGTCGCCGAGGTAGAGGATTTCCTCGGGAGGGATGCCCAGCCCGCCGGCGATCTCCAGGGCTCCCGCCGGGTCCGGTTTCTTGGGCACGGTGGGGCGTGCACCGAGGACGGCCCGGAAGCTCCACCGCCCCAGGAGGCGGGCCACCACGTCGAGCGTCGCCTCGTGGGGCTTGTTCGAGAGGATCGCCGCGGGGACCTCCCGGGACTGCAGGGCGTCGAGCAGGTCGGGGACGCCGGGATAGGGGCGCGTCTTGACCACTGAGCGGATCTCGTACTCGGAACGCATGGCGGCCACGTGTCCCGCGAGGCGCTCCGGCGTTCGCTCGGGCTCGGGCACGGCACGCCTCACGAGCATTTCGATCCCCTCCCCCACGAAGTAGCGGTACGCGTCCAGGGGATGGGTGGGTAGGCCCGACCGGAGGAGCACCGCGTTCATGGAGTCGGCCAGGTCCTCCAGGCTGTCGAGGAGCGTGCCGTCCAGGTCGAAGATCACCGCTCTGCCTGCCATGGGCTTCCCTCCGGAGTTCGGGAGCGCGCCGGGTCACCCCGCAGTGTGCCAGCCCGCAGGCGGCGGGGGCAATTCGCTTCGGTCCCCGGGCCTCACCTCCCGGCGCGCAGGGCGGGGGAAAGTGCCACGAGCTCGGCGCCCAGGCGCAGGAGTTCCTCCCGCACGTCCTTCGCCAGGCGCCGGGTCCATCGCCGCGGCAGCCCCCCGAGACCGTAGACGGCCCCTGCCATCGCCCCGGCGATCGCGCCCGTCGTGTCCGCGTCGCCCCCGAGGTTGACCACGCGTACGAGGCACTGCTCGAAGGAGGTGGTGGTGAAGAAGCTGTGGAACACGGCCCGCAGGGTGTCGCCGACGAACCCCCCGGCCGGGCCTGGGCCGCTCCGGAAGGAGAAGCTGGGGTGGAGTGACTCCAGCCCCTGGGCGACCGGGAGGAGTTCGCGGGTGGGTGCTCCCCGGAGCGCGAGGTGGACCAACCGTCCGACGGCCACGCACGCCGCGTCGGAGAGGGGATGATTGTGGGTGAGGCGGGCCTGCTCCACCGCCACCCGTTCCAGCAGCGGGTCGTCGCCCACGCTGAACAGGGCGGCCGGCGCGACGCGCATGACCGCGCCGTTTCCGGCGTCCCACTCGCAGGGCGGTGCGGCCAGGGTCTGGAAGTGCAGGTAGCGCCGGATGCCCCGGGCGCAGGTGGAGCCGACGTCCACGGGCCCCGACCGGAGCCAGTCCGCGAACTCCTCCGCGGCCGCCGTCGGGTCCCAGCCACCGGCGCGGACGAGCGCCCGGGCCAGGCACAGGCTCATCTCCGTGTCGTCCGTCACCTGCCCCGCGCGCAGGCGCAGCCACCCGCCCCCCCGGATCCTGCGGTGCACCCCGTGGCGCGCGCGGATCTCGGAGGGAGTCAGGAACTCCACCGTCGCCCCGAGGGCGTCGCCCACGGCGGCCCCCAGCAGGCACCCCTGGGCCCGGGTGACGAGTTCCCGCGCGTCCATTCGTTCGTCCCGCCTCAGTACAGCCGCAGGCGGAGGTCGTACTCGCCGCCGATGACGATGACCTCCTCCTCTCCGCGCAGGATGCTCGAGTGGAGGAACGACCCGTCGAAGAAGACCTTGCAGAGGGGCACCTCCGCCTCCAGCACCCGGGTGCCGAACTCCCACGCCCTCTCGAAGTCGCGGGTGAACGAGTTGAGGTTGTTGAGGCGCACGGCGAAGCGGTCCGGGCCCAGGGGCCGCAGCACCTCGTGCTCGCCCCAGTCGCACACCCCCCGGTAGAGCGTGAGGTGGGTCGCGGTTCCGTGGCGGCGCCGGACCTCCTCCTGCACGAACTCGTAGAGGACGTCCAGCTGCCCCAGGATGCAGTTCGTGCGCGCGGAACCGTCCATGCGGTCCTTGAGGTAGCGGAAGTACTCCTCCGAGTCCGGCGCCCGGATGGGGGCACGGTGGAAGGTGGGCGGCAGTCCGAGCCGGCTCTCTGCCCACCCCTTCAGGACCGCGCCCTCCACGGAGTTCGCGTCCACCATCCAGCCCCGCAGGAACCGGAGATAGCTGTTCTTCAGGCTGACGCGCCCCGACGGGGTCGATTCGGCCTTCCACTGGTGGAGGTGGAACGCGACGTCCATGTAGTCGCGGAACAGGGCCGCCCGCTGCTCCCACGATTCGCACCCGCCCAGGCGCTCGAAGAGGAACCGGTGGGCGTCGCGCACGCCCTGGACCTCGATCGCCTGGGGGTGCCGGTTGAACGGGAGGGAGCCGAGGACCCAGGCGGGGACGTTGCAGAGGTTGAACGGGAAGCCGCCGCCCATGTCGCGCTCGCCGAAAAAGAGAACCCCCCGGCCCGGAGGAATGGGATGAAGAGCCGCGGTTGGGTTCGCGGTCGGGCCGGGGGGTTCGGGAGACTCGGTGGAAGGGGGGGCGGGGCCGCACGCGACCCCGCCCCCCTGTCCGCTGCTACAGGCTCTTGGAGATGCTGACGACGAACCGTTCGTCCATGGCGTCGTCGGCGAAGCCGGAGTCGATCTTGTCCCGCTCGAAGGTGTTCGAGAAGGTCAGGCCGAGTTCGAAGCCGACGATCGGGTACGTCACGCCCACGCTGTAGTGCGCGTAGCTGAAGCCGTCCGGGGAGGTCTTGTCGCCGTCCACGTCCTGGTACCCGACGAGAAAGGACAGCCCCAGGTCGTAGGGAAGGGAGAGGTCCAGCGTGCCGCTGATGTAGCTGGCCGCGTCGTCCTCGCCGAAGAAGTCGGGGGAGTAGTAGTACTTGGCGCCGAGGCTGGGGGAGAGCGCGATGTCGGCGAAGGTGTAGCCCGCGCCGATGTAAAGCTCGAGGTAGTCGAACTCCGTCCCGTTCTCCCCGAGCTCGTCCTTTCCGCCCGACTTCGGGTAGTTGTAGTACACCGCGCCGACGTCGTAGCTGAAGTTGCCCACGTCGTTGGCGAAGCCAGCATAGTAGTCGATCTCGATTCCGCCGCCGAAGCTGACGTTGGACGCCCAGGTGCCCACGTACACGCCCACCGGGTGCGCGTAGTCGAAGCTGCCCTGGATGGCAAAGTTGGAGTTGGTCTGGGAGATGCCCCGGAACAGGTAGTCGGACACGCCGGTGACCGTGGCGCTGAAGTTCTTGGCGTCGAAGGCGCCGCCTTCCTCGGCGGCCGCCGGCAGGGCGGCGGCGAACAGGGCGGCGCAGGTGATGAGGGTGGCGATCTTCTTCATGGTCTTCTCCTCGTTTCTTTCGTTTCGGTTTCGTGTGTTCGGGTTGCTGGAGTCCATCCGTCGCGGTCTCGGGTCTGCTGGGTCTCTCCTTTCCGTTCGTTTCCGGAGCAGGGCGGGCACGCCGGGGGCGGGGGTGCCCCCGGCGGCCGGGCTTTGCTTACGCGTGCTTCTCGGCCAGGGCGCTCACGCCGGCGGGCGCAGGCTTGCCGGACGAGCCCCCCGCGGGGGGACGAGAGGTCACGATGTCGGGGAAGATGAACTCGGGGTACGCGCTCAGGCCGTGCTCGGAGAAGTCGCAGCCGGTGAGTTCCTCTTCCTCGGTGAGGCGGATGCCCATGATGGCCTTGATCAGCTTGAACAGGATGAAGCTGGAGCCGAACGCCCAGAGGAAGCCGGCTCCGATGCCGAGAGCCTGAACGCCGAGCACCTGCACGCTAAACCCCTCCGCGTTGAAGAGGCCGGCGGCGAGGGTTCCCCAGGCGCCGCACACCCCGTGCACCGACACCGCGCCCACCGGGTCGTCGACGCCGATCTTGTCGAAGAACACCACCGACTCCGTGACCAGCACGCCGGCCACCAGGCCGATGAGGATCGCGGAAAGCGGGCTCACGTTGGCGCACCCGGCGGTGATCCCGACCAGGCCGGCGAGGCAGCCGTTGAGCGTCATGCCGACGTCCGGCTTACCGAAGCGCATCCAGGTGTAATAGATCGTGGACACAAGGCCGCCGGCTCCCGCCAGGGCCGTGGTCACCGCGATGAGGGCGATGGAGGTGTCGCCAGTGGTGGTGGAGCCGGGGTTGAAGCCGAACCACCCGAAGAACAGGATCAGCACGCCCAGGGCGGCCAGGGGGATGGAGTGGCCCGGCAGCGCCTGGGGCTTCCCGTTGCGGTACTTGCCGATGCGGGGGCCGACGACGATGGCGCCGGCGAGGGCGGCCCAGCCGCCGACGGAGTGCACCACCGTGGACCCGGCGAAGTCGATGAAGCCGAGGCCTTCCAGCCAGCCCGAGCCCTTGTAGAGGCTCCCCCACGCCCAGCTTCCGAACACGGGGTAGACGATCGCCGTGATGAGCACGCTGAAGATCAGGTAGGAGCTGAACTTCATCCGCTCGGCCACGCCTCCGGAGACGATCGTGGCGGCCGTGGCGGCGAATACCAACTGGAACATGAAGAACGCGTAGACCCACGGGTCTGCCTCGACGGCGAAGTCGCTCAGCATGAAGCCCGAAGCCCCGAACCAGCCGGTGCTGGAGGCCCCGAACATGATGCCGAAGCCGACGAGGAAGAACGCGATGGCGCCCATGCCGAAGTCCATGAAGTTCTTCATCAGGATGTTGCAGGCGTTCTTGGCGCGGGTGAAGCCGGCCTCGACCATGGCGAAGCCCGCCTGCATGAAGAAGACCAGGAACGCCGCGACGAGCGTCCAGACGTAGTTCAGGTTGGTCTGCACGGTTTCCGCCGTCAGCGGGGCGGCTTCCTCAGCGAATGCGGTGCTGGCGAGAAGCAGGGCCGGCAGGCCCCAGGGAAGCAGTCTCTTGAGTTTCATCGTCCTGTCCTCCGGTGCGTGTCAGGTTGCGGTTGCGGGTTCGGCGGCGACGGGACAGGCCTTCTTCAAGGCGCGTGCCACACCCCTGGGGGAGTCGATGAATCCGTGTAAGTGTCCGGTTTCAAAGATCTTCAGTGCCCTCGGAACCGAGCGCTCCCGACCCGGGGTCGCCGGATGCGGTCCAAAAATGTATGCAGAATTGTATTGAATAACAAAAACGTTGCAGTATCGCGCTCGGCGTCAAAAATGTGCTTCCCTCCGGCGGCCTCTGGATCCCTTGCGGACGCCTTTGCCCAGGTTTCGGAAGGCGTGTCGGGTGCTTGGCACGGTTCGTGTAAAGCGGGGGAGACAGGCCCAACGACTCAATGGGTCTGGCCTGGGGGAGGTGGCGGGTTACGGCGACGACCCAGCCCCAGGCCGGACCGTTCGGCGACGATGGGCGAAACGACGACCAGGGCTCCCCCATCGGGCCCAAACCGGGCGCTGCTGCGCCTCCAAGGAGACCGAGAGATGATCAAGATCGACGCCATCATCAAGCCGTTCCGGCTGGATGCCGTGAAGGAAGCCCTGCAGCAGTTGGGGATCCAGGGCATGACCGTGAGCGAGGTGCGCGGCTTCGGCCGGCAGAAGGGCCACGCGGAGCTCTACCGG
>CAZGRT010000274.1:0-4011 GCA_964528225.1 uncultured Thermodesulfobacteriota bacterium
GGTGGTCCGGGTACGCCTCCCGCAGGAGACCGAGGATGCCCCAGTCGTTGAACACGACCGCCGGGCGGTGGCCCTCGCGGGTGAGGCCGGCGAGCAGGCCGTCCACGTGCTGTACGCCGCAATCCGTGGCGATCGGGGTGAGGAGCACCGCTTCCAGCCCGGCCTCGGCCGCGAAGCGGCAGAGGGATGCGGCCTCCCTCGGCCCGGGCAGGCGGTGCTCGCAGAACTCCGTGCCGAAATACAAGGCAGTGAGGGGGCCCGGCGGAAGGGCCGACGCCCAGGAGGCCGTACAGGCCTCCCGGGCGTCTCCCGGGAGACGCTCCGGGGCTTCGATTCGGAGCCCGTATTCCACTGTCGGTCCCGTGCCCCGGAGCCCGCGGGTCAGAAGACGACCCGGCGGATGTCCATGCCGTCGGTGGCCATCTGCAGCACCTTGATGGGCTTCAGGGTCGCGGTGTCGTAGATGGTGAGGCTCGGGCCCCCGCCGCCCATGTACACCTTCCTGCCGTCGCTCGAGATGCTGACCCCGTAGCAGGTCCCCTCGTGGTTCACCACCACGGGCCCGTAGGTCTTCTTTTCCACGTCGATGACGTTGAGTTCGTCCATCACCCCGTAGGCCTTCTTCTTGTCCGGGGAGTAGATGACGGAGTAGGCGAAGACCGGGATCCCCTCCAGCGGCGTGTCGTTGATCTCACCGGTGGCCTTGTCGATGGCCAGCAGGCCCATGAATTCCGGCGTGTAGTAGTTGGCCATGAACACGCCCCCGTTCTCCCACGCGTAGTTCCAGAACGGGAGGAAGTTCATCTTCTTCTCGTACATCGGCCAGGTTTCCGCCACCTTCATGGCCTTGCCGGAGACATCGACCTTGTAGAGGTCCTTCCCGACGGCGTACACCATCGAGTCGTTCTTGACCGTCGTGAGGCTCGCCACGCCCCAGGGCATCTCGAGGCTGCGCAGGATCGCGCCGGTCTCGAGGTCGACCTGGGTCAGCATCGGCTTGCCGATGACGACCTCGCCGCCGTTCGTCGTCCGCGAGAGCATCGCCGCGTAGGCGGTCTTGCCGTCGGCGGTGACGTCGAAGCCGTAGATGAAGCGTTCCCAACCGCCGCCGTTGACGTCGATGGTCTTGACCACGGCGTTCTGCATCAGGTCCACCTTGTGGATCAGGTGGCGCTTGGCGGTCACGTAGAGGAACTTCTTGTCTGCGGTGAGCGCCGACTCCCGCAGCCAGCCGTCCATCTTGATGTCCGCCACGATGGCGTCGGTGCTGCCGTCGATCACCTGGATGACGCCGTAGCCGACGTAGTAGAAGTAGTCCCGGCCCGCCACCGGCTGGGTCGCCGCGGACTTGGCCGGGGCGACGGCGGCGGCCGCGGGCGCCTTGGTGGGAGCGGGGGCCGCGCAGGCGGCAAGCCCCGCCGCCATCGCCGCGGCCGCGAGTGCTGCGAAGCATCTATCTCGATTCCTCATGGCGTTCTCCTGTCTTCTCGCTCGTCCATCGCCGCTCGCTCTCCCGTCGCCGCTCATTCGTACTTGAGCTTGCGCCAGTCGCGGGCCACGTTGGGGCACACGGTGTCGAAGTCCGGGTGGTTCGTGAGGCCGTCCGGAACCTGGGCCGGCCACCAGCAGTCGCCCGCGCACCCGTGGAAGTCCCGGGCCGAGGACTGACAGTTGCCCATGGGGTAGGTGGGGCGGGGGTTCGTCTCCCAGCCCGTGTCGAACACCGTGGTGCACCCGGCGGGCATGGGGGGCGGGCCCTCCTGGAGTGCCGTGACCGTGGGCTCCTCGCCCCGGGCCAGCCGCTCGATGGCTCTGGCCTTCTCGTTCAAGGCCTCGATTCGACGCTTCTTCTCCATCGTCCGTCTCCTTTTCGGGTTCAGTGGCATCTGCGGCCCAGGCGGTCGACGATCGCGTCCGCCCGGGTGCCGCGCAGTTCGGCGTACAGGCCGAGCCCCAGCTCGAGCCAGCGCCGGATGAAGCGGCAGTTCCCGCCGGGCGCGAGGCCGAGCAGGTGCTCCCGCAGGTGGTTGTCGTAGTGGCAGCCCCCGGCGCACAGGGACCGCGCCCAGCACTGCCCGCACTCCTCGTCCCGCGGCGCCGCCAGGGCGTCCAGGCACGATCGGATGCGCCCCGCGTCGGGGCCGGTGTGGAGGTCTCCCACGGCGAACGCCTCTTCCCCCGCCAGGCGGTGGCAGAGGAAGAACCGGCCCCGCGCGTCGAGGGCGAGGTAGCCCAGCCCGGCGCCGCAGGCCACGCTCTTGGCCTGGCCCGCGTGGATCCGGGCCAGCAGGTCGAGGAGGTTCGACAGGGGCAGCACGCGCCCCTCGAGGGCCGCCTCGCGGAAACGTCCGGCGAGGTCGGAGAGCCCCGCGAAGAGCCGGTCCTCCTGTTCCTCCGTGGCGATCAGTTCTTCGGTGACCGGACTCGCGGGGGCGATGCCCACCTCGTGGAAGCCGAGCCCGGTCAGGTGGTCGAAGACCTCGGGGATCCGCCCCCACTGGGCGGGGGTCAGGGTCACCCGGGCCGCCACCGGCGTCGTCGCCCCATCGAGGAGTGCCCCGAGGCGGGAGACGATCCGGTGGTAGGAGCCGGCGCCGTCGGCAGTCGGCCGGTTCGCGTCGTGGATGTCCGGAGGGCCGTCCAGGCTCACCGAGACACTCACCCGGTGGCGCCGCAGTACCTCGATCACCTCCGGCGTGAGCAGCGTTGCGTTGGTGGTGAGGGAGGCGTCCACGGCCTTGCCCGTCCTGGCGGCGGCCTCCTCGGCCTCCTCCAGGGCGGCGACCACCGCCTCCATGTTGAGCAGCGGTTCCCCGCCGAAGAGCACCAGCGTGACCCGGTCCCGGTCGCCGGATGCCTCGACCAGGTATCGGGCGGCCCTCCGGGCCTCGGCGGGGTCCAGCAGCATGGGCTCCCCGCCGTAGGTGCCTCCTCCGGCGTAGCAGTAGCCGCACCGGAGGTTGCAGGCCTGGGAAACCTCCAGGACCAGGGTTCCCAGGGGGATTTCCTCCGGATCGGGTCGATGGCGCATCGCCCGCGCCCCGGCCGGCACCAGGACGCCGGCTCCCCGGAGGTCCTCCAGGACGACTCGGTCGGCCTCGGGCACCTCCGCGAGGACGAGGGGGTCGCGCCATCGCCACCGGCCGAGGACGTCGCGCACCTCGTCGTCCACGGCGAAGAGGCTCGCGTGGTCGACGCCGTACAGGAGCGCTCCGCCGGTCCCCGGGAAGACCCGGTGGTCCGCCCAGGAGAGGGTCTGGGTCATCGGATCCTCTGGATGTAGTCGGGCACCGTGACGGCGAGCTTCGCCTCGCCCGTCAAGGCCTTGTCGCCACCCTTGTATTCGGCGACCACCTTGACCCAACCGGAGGCCTCGCCGCTGTACTCGCGGGCGGCGACGGGGCCGTAGTCCCCCGTGGGCAGGTACGTTCCGTCGGCGTCGATGGCACCCACCCAAGCCAGGTCGTCGTCGTTGTCGCGGGTCTTCTCCTCCTCCAGTCGGAAGGAGGCCGGCACCGGCCCGAGGGCCAGGTCGTCCGCGGGGTCGGTGGGGGTGCCCTTGTCGGAGTAGGCGATCGCCTCGAACTGCACGCCCTCGGCCGGGTAGTTGGGTCCGCCGTCCAGCCGCGCCCGACCGATGGCGGGCGTGACCGCGATGTAGTCGACGCGCGGCGCCAGGGTCAGCGAGCCGACCTCGGCACCGTTGAGAGAGACCTTCGCCTCCTGCAGGGAGGGCGAGCGGCTCAGCACCCGGGCGACCACCAGCGTCGGGCTAAGGCGCTTCGTGGAGAGCACCTGCACCGCCGTCGAGCCGATCTTGACGTCGGCCGCCTCCGGCAGGTTCGTGCCGTCGATCCAGACGTCGGTCTCCTGGCCGGTGAGCAGGAACGGCGGCGACACGCGGAGCACCTTGGTCTCGGCCACCATCGGGTGCCAGATGCTCGCCGAGGTGCGGAAGTCCGGTGCCGGGAAGTGGTGCTCGCCGGTGAGCGTTCCGCCCACCAGGGCGTA
>CAZGRT010000275.1:0-2665 GCA_964528225.1 uncultured Thermodesulfobacteriota bacterium
CGCGGCCTCCTCCACGCTGCCCCCCGTCTCGGCCAGGAGCCGCTGGAGGTAGTCCGCCTCGAAGCGGTCCATGGCCGCCGCGTAGTCCATCCCGTCCGGGGCGGGTGGAACCTCCCCCGGGGCACCGGCTTCGATGAACTGAGCGAGCAGGGGCAGGTCCACGACGTCTCCGGTGGCGACCGCCAGCGACGCCTCCACCACGTTCCTCAACTGGCGCACGTTGCCCGGCCACCCGAAGCGGCAGGCGGCCTGCATGGCCTCGGGGGAGAAGCCCCGCACCCGGGTCCCGAAGCGCTCGTTGAGCTCCTTCACGAACCGGGCGACCAGGAGCGGGATGTCACCCGGCCGCTCCCGCAGCGGAGGCAGGTGGAGGTTGACCACGTTGAGGCGGTAGTACAGGTCCTCCCGGAACGTCCCCGCGTCCACGGCCGCCCGCAGGTCGGAGTTGGTGGCGGAGACGATCCGCACGTTCACCCGGGTGGGGCGGGTGTCCCCCACGCGGTAGAACTCCTGCTCCTGGAGGAAGCGCAGGAGCGTCCTCTGGACCTCGGGCGGCAGGTTCCCCACCTCGTCCAGGAACAGGGTTCCCCCGTCGGCCTCTTCCAGCAGACCCTTGCGGTCCCGGTCCGCCCCGGTGAAGGCCCCCCGCCGCGTGCCGAAGAGCTCCCCCTCCAGGAGCGACTGGGGCAGCGCCCCGCAGTTGATCGCCACGAACTTGCCCGCCCGGCGCGGGGAGTGGGCGTGCAGGGCCTGGGCGACCAGTTCCTTGCCGGTCCCCGACTCCCCGGTGACGAGGACCGGGGTGTGCCGGGCGGCGACCCGCCGCGCGGTCTCCAGGAGCGCGAGCAGCTTGGGGGCCTCCCCCACGAGGTTCCCGAAGCGGCCCCGCCCGGCCAGTTCCTCCCGCAGCCCCTCGTTCTCCGCGAGCAGTTCGCCCTGCCGGATCGCGTTGCGCACCCGGTAGAGGAGCTCCTCGGGCTCGAAGGGCTTGGTCACCATGTCGTAGGCCCCCTTCCGCAGGGCCTGGATCGACATCTCCACCGTGGCGTGGGCCGTGATGACGATGACGGGGAGGCCCGGCTCCGCCTCCTTGAGGCGCTGGAGCACCTCGAGCCCGTCCATGCCGGGCATCTTCACGTCGGTGACCACCACGTCGTAGCGGCCCGGCTCGAAGGCCTCCACGGCGTCGAAGGAGCGCGTGTGGGTGGTCACGGCATAGCCGCAATCGGAGAGCACGGCCTCCACCATCCGGCAGAGGGCCTCCTCGTCGTCGATCACCAGCACCCGCTTGGCGGCGGCGTCGGTCATGGCGGCACGGGCTAGAAGGTCTCGGGGACGATGGGAAGGCTAAGGGTCACGGTCGTTCCACGGCCGACCTCGCTCTCCACCCGGATCGTCCCGTGGTGCTGCTCCACGATCTGGCGGGTGATGGAGAGGCCGAGCCCCGTGCCCCGCGCCTTCGTTGTGAAGAACGGCTCGAAGACCTTCTCGAGGTGCTCCGGCGGGATGCCGGCTCCGCTGTCCTGGAACGCCACCTCTACGAACCCGGGCGCCCCCAATCCCGTGCACACCGCGAGGCTCCCTCCGTCGGGCATGGCGGCCCCGGCGTTGAGGATGAGGTTGATGGCCACCTGGCGCATCTGGTCCGGGTCCACGAGAAGCCGAGGCAGAGCCGGGTCGAAGCGCTTCGCGACGCTCACGCCCTGCATGTCGGTGTGGTTGGCGGCGAAGTCCACGATCTGGTCGAGCAGCGCGTTGAGGTCCGTCTCCTGGGGCGCCGGGCGGGGCGCCCGGGCGTAGTTGAGGAGGTCCTGCACGATCTTCTTGCAGCGGTTGCTCTCCCGACGGATCTCCTGGATGTACTTGAGGTTGGGATCCTCGGCGTCCAGCTTCTTCTCCAGGTACGCGGCGTAGCCCAGGATGACCCCGAGGGGGTTGTTGATCTCGTGGGCGACGCCCGAGGCCAGCAGCCCCAGGGAGGCCATGCGGCCCTGCTGCGCCAGGGAGGCCTCCATCTCGCGGTTCTCCCGCAGCACCTGGGTGAGGCGGTTGAACGTGGCGGCGAGTTCCCCCAGCTCGTCGTCGGACCGGATGTCGATGCGCTCGTCCAGCTTCCCCCGCTTGACCCGCCGGATCCCCTCGATCATCTTCCGGATCGGGGCCGTGTACACCGTGGCCGCCCAGGAGACCATGCCCACCGCCACCGCTACCACCAGCAGGGTGAGAAGGCCCAGGGTCCAGAGGATCCGCCCCCGGATCTTTTTGGCCTCGCCGTAGAACTCGTCCTCGTAGGACCCGGCCGCCACGATCCAGCCCCACGGCTCGAAGTGCTCGTAGCGCACGATCTTGGTGCGTGCGGAGGGCTCGCCCTCGTTCCGCCAGGGGTAGCGGATCCATCCGGCTCGCTTCTCGCACATCTCCCGGATGAAGGCGCGCCCGTCCTCGTCCTGGGCGTCGTAGATGTTCTCCCCCTCGCGCTCCGGGTGGACCGTGAGCACGCCCTGGGTGGTCATGGCGTAGATGTACCCGGTCCGGCCGACCCGCTTCGCCTTGATCCTGGCCTTCAACTCCTCGAAGGAGCGGCGCTCGAACGCGGCGTCCTCGTAGGTCTCGTCGAGGTAGCTCCCCACGGCCACGATCCAGTCCCAGGCCGGGAAGTACCGGT
>CAZGRT010000276.1:0-8136 GCA_964528225.1 uncultured Thermodesulfobacteriota bacterium
GTCGTGTGCTCGGGATTCGGGGGAATCTCCCTCGGGTCCACCGCGACGGCGATGGCGAACATGACAGCCGTCACCCACCGGTACGGGCCTTCCCACCTGGCCTTCATCATCGTGCCGCTCGTGTGTGCGTTCTTCATCGACATCGTCAACGCCTTCCTCATCCAGTTCCTGCTGCGGACGTTGTAGCCAGGGGGAGACGCATCCTCCCCTCGCTGCCTGTTTCGCGAGGACCTCCCGGGAGTGCCGGCCAATTGCCGCACCACCCTGCCGGTTGTGTGCGCACCACGCGGATCCGACGTCCAGGACCGAGGGGTACGTAGCCCCAGGCCTCCTTTCGGTACACCCGTTTCCCCGTGGGGATGGGAAAGCGCAAGCACGTCCGCGGGAACGAAACGGAGCCCGGATCGGGCCTTGGGAAGAGGTTCGGGCGGTTTTCGCGACGGGCCGGGCCCCGGTCACAGCCGCCGGGTCGGGCGCTGGCCCCTCAGGGGCGGACGTCGGTGAGGAGTTGCCCCCCGTGTCTGCGCACTGCCGAGCGGTCGAGCAGTTCGCCCAGGATCCGGCGGTAGGTGGATTCGTGCTCCCCGGGGAAGTAGCGGTCCACGGTCTCGGGGAACCAGGGGGTCTCCATGAGGCAGGAGAAGAAGGTCTCTTCCGGCAGGGGGCCGTACATGAGCAGCGTGTACACCAGGATCTTCTTGATCACGTCCTGCCCGAGGCGCTCCGGTTCGGACAGGTACCCGCGGATGCGGGCGCGGGCCCGGCCGATCGCCGCGGCCGCGTCGCCGAAAGGGGGGCCGTGGCCCGGATAGACGGTGCGCACGTCGAGCGCCTCGATCTTCGCGAGCGACTCCAGCAGGTGGAAGAGGCAGGCACTCCCCTCGATCCGCTCCGTCACCACCGGCATGTCCCTCTCCCAGAGCAGGTCCGAGGACAGGAGGATCCCCTCCTCCCGGTGGTACAGGACGATTCCGTCGGCGGAGTGCCCCGGCGCGTGGATCACCTGGAAGCGATGGGGGCCCACTTCCAGTAGGTCCCCGTCCTCCAGCGCCCGGGTGCACCGGAAGAACTCCGCCTGCTGGCCGTAGTAGCTCCACCAGGTGGACCAGTCGTCCCGCCGGTCGATGAAGTGCTTTCCGATACGGTGCATCGCGATCTCGCAGCCGGAGCGCCGCTGGATCTGCCGGTTGCCGCCCACGTGGTCGCAGTGGCCGTGGGTGCTGACGATCAGCCGGGTCCTGGCGAGATCCACCCCGAGTTCCGAGAGCCTCCGGTCGGTCTCGCCGAAGTCCCGGAGGTAGGCGGTGTCGATCAGGACCGGGGCCTCGTCCCGGTACACGAAGTGATTGCCGTTCAGGTACCCGCGCTCGACGAAGAAGAGGTCGGGGAGGACCTCGACGGCGGCCCCGGGGTCCGTCACGGCCCCTCCGCAGCGAGATACCGCAGAGCCAGCACGGGGAGGGCGCGGTAGGCGCTCCGGAGGGATTCCTGCTCCTCGGGGGTCTTCTCCGCCCAGAGGGAACTCCCCAACGGGAGGTCGCTCACGTAGGTCAGGGCCGCCGGCTCGAACCCGTACAGGGCGGACGCACTGCAGAAGGCCGAGAGCTCCATCTCCACCGCCTCGTACCCGAGGCGTGCGAGGGTCTCCAGGTTCTCCCGGCTCTCCGCGGTGATGGCGCCCACGGTGAACGCGCGGCCGGAAACCGGCCCTACACCCTCGCCCTCGAGGAACCGCTCCAACGCCCGGAGGGGTCCTTCCGGGAACGTCAGCCGAGGCGCCGCCTCCACGACCTCCTCGAACCGCCGCGTGGCGTAGGGCGTGTACCCCTCTCCGTCGGCCACTTCGGTGGGGACGAAGAAGGCTCCGATGTCGTGGTCTGCGCAGAGCCCTCCCACCGCGCCCGCGAAGAAGATCCTTCGCGCCGGGGTGAAGGAGAGGAAGCCGATGCAGTCACCGACGCGGGACGGCCCCACGCCCGTGGCGATCACGGTCACCCGGCGACCCTGGAAGCGCCCCGTGATGCCCCGGAAGAAGAACTGGGGAGAGAGATCGACGACCTCCTCCTCCAGGTGCCTGCGAAACGCCCGGAGGGGGATGAACGGGCTCAGGATCACGTCGGCGGACACGTCCTCCGGCCGGCAGCCGAACACCACCTCCACGACCCGCTCCGGGGAGCCGAGTTCCGGGCGGCGGCGCCCCGGCTCGCCGTTGGGCGCGCGCCCTCTAGGCGTCATGGTCGTCTCCCAGGCCCAGGCGCTTGATCTGGTAGCGGAGCGTTCCCCGGTCCATGGATAGAAGGCGGGCGGCCTGGGCCTTGTTGCCCCCGGCCAGGCGCAGGGCCTCCCGGATGAGATAGCGGCCCACGTCGTCGATGACGGTCTCGTAGTGGATCCCCCGCAGGACCTCGGGCTCCTGGGGAATCCAGACCCGCTCCTCGCGTCCCGCGCGGCCCTTGAGGATCTCGGGAGGCAGGTGCTCCGGGGCGATCCACTGGGCGTCCTCGAGGATGAGGATGCGTTCGATCGTGTTGCGCAGCTCCCGCACGTTGCCGGGCCAGGGGTAGTCCAGGAGCAACCCTTCCGCCTCCCGGGTGAACCCGTGGACGTCCTTGTGGAACTTGCGGTTCACCTCCTGGATGAAGTGCTGCGCCAAGGGGAGGATGTCCGCCCTGCGCTCCCGCAGCGAGGGCAGCGCGATGGTGATGATCTTGAGCCGGTAGTACAGGTCCTCCCGGAAGGTGCCTGCGCGCCGCTTCTCCTCGAGGTCCTGGTTGCTGGCCGCGATCACCCTCACGTCCACCGCCACGGGGTCCAGCCCGCCGACCCGCCGCACCGTTCGCTCCTCCAGGACCCGGAGCAGCTTGGCCTGGAGCTGCACGTCCATGTCGCCGATCTCGTCCAGGAACAGGGTTCCGCCCTGGGCCCGTTCGATGAGGCCGATCTTACGCGCCTTCGCGTCGGTGAAGGCGCCCCGCTCGTAGCCGAAGAGCTCGCTCTCCAGAAGGTTTCCGGGGATCGCGGCGCAGTTGATCCCCACGAAGGGCCGGTCCGAGCGGGAACTCTCGACGTGGACCGCGCGCGCCACCATCTCCTTGCCGGTGCCGCTCTCGCCCTGGACGAGCACGGTGACGTCGGGGTTCTGGGCCACCTTCCGGACCATGGAGAACACCTTCTGCATGGACGGGTCGCGGCCGACGATCCTCCCGATCCCTCCTCCCCCGGGCGCCTCCTCCCGCAGTTCGCGCACCTCCCGCTTGAGGTGGCCGGCGTCCAGGGCGAGGCGGACGATGACCTCGATCTCCCGGGACTTGAAGGGCTTGTTGACGTAGTCGTAGGCGCCCAGACGCATCGCCTCGACCGCCGTCTCCACGCTGCCGTAGGCGGTCATGACGATCACCAGCAACTCCGGGCGGGCCGCCTTGAACTCTCGCAGCAGGTCGATTCCGGAGGCGTCCGGCAGGCGGAGGTCCAGCAGGACCAGGGAGAAGTCCCCCTGGCCGAAGGCCCGGCGGGCCTCGTCCCCCGTTCCGGCGGTCGCCACCTCGTAGCCCTTCCGAGTGAGCACCTGGAGCAGCGACTTGCGGATGAGGGCCTCGTCGTCCACGATCAGTATGCTGTCCGCCATCTACCCGACCTCCTTCGCCGGCAGGTCCACCGTGAAGCGGGTGCCCTCCCCCGGCCGCGACCGCACGTCCATACGCCCCCCGTGTTGTTCCACTACGCTGTAAGCGATCGACAGGCCCAGCCCGGTGCCCTCGCGCTTCGTCGTGAAGAACGGGTCGAAGATCTGGTTGAGCGTCGGACCGTCCATGCCGTGCCCGGTGTCCTCCACCACCACCCTCGCCCAGGCGTGGGGCGTCGCCGCCACCTGCTCGGCCCAGATCCGCACCTCCCCGCCCTCGGAGACCGCCTCCAGCGCGTTGATCGCCAGATTCAGGAAGAGCTGCGTGAGCCGGTCCGGGTCACCCTCGATCTTGGGGTTGCTCCGCAGTTCGAAGTCGAGCCTGACCCCCTTCTTGCGGCACTGCTCGCGGAAGGTGCGGTGCCACTCCAGGGCCCTCGCCACCCGCATCGGCCGGAACTCCCCCAGCTGCGGCCGCGCGAAGTCCAGGATCCCGCGGATCAGCGCCTCGAGCCGGTCGATCTCGCGGTTCATGTCGTCGAGCAGGCTGCGCCCCTCCCCGCTCAGCCCCTCCTCCTGGCCGAGGATGTCGAGACTGATCGCGACCCCCGTCAGGGGGTTGCGGATCTCGTGGGCGATGCCCGCCGCCAGCTGCCCGATGGAAGCGAGGCGGGCCATGCGCTGGACCCGCTCGTCCAGCTTCCGCCGCTCCGTGAGATCCTGCAGGATGATGGTCGCCCCCCGTCCCGGCCCGAGGGAGAAGATGCTCACCAGCAGACGGGCTTCCCGCTCCCCGGTCCCGACGGCGACCTCCAGGCTCTCGAGGCCGCTCCGCCCCTCGAGAATGGCCCGAAGCCCCCGCAGGAAGTCGGGGGCCGACAGGTAGCGCTCCACGGGATTTCCCTCGGGAGCCTCCCGCACCCCCAGGAAGCGGCGGGCCGCTTCGTTCACCAACATCACGCGGCGCGCCGGGTCCACGGCCACCACGCCGTTGGGCGTGCCGCCCAGGATTCCCTCCCGGAGATCGCGCTCGGCGCGGATCTGCTGGAAGAGGCGGCTCGCCTCGATGGCCTTGGCGGCCTGGGAAGCGAAGATCGACAGGATCTCCTCGTCCGTCGGCGCGAAGGCCTCCTCCCGGCGCGCCTCCACCGCGAGGACCCCGAGCACCCCTCCCTCACTCAGCAGGGGCACCGCGAGCTGGCTCTTCCGGGCAACCGAACCCGCTTCCGGGACTCCGGCACCCCGGTCCGAAACCCGCAGCCCGCTGCCCGCCCGGGCCACCCAGCCCACGATCCCGTAGCCGACGGTCACGGTCTCCCGGTCCATCCCGGCGGGCTGCCCGGCCCGAGCGCAGAGTCGGAGCGTCTCCTTGTCCCCCTGCTCGCGAAGGTACACCGAGGCCCCGTCGGCCCCGGTGAGGTGGAGGGCCTCCTCCACCACGAGGGGGAGCAGCGACTCCGTGTCCAGCGCCGAGGTCATCTGCCGCCCGACCCGCTGCAGGGCGAGCAACTGCTGGATCTTCGCGAGGTTTCCCTGGAGGAGGTCCCGCGTCTCCACGGCCAGGCCGGCCACGTCGGCCAAGGCCCAGAGCACATCGACCTCCTCGGCGCGGAATCGCCGGCGCCGGGCGGGGAACTCCGCGCCGAGCACGCCCACCACGCCGCCGTGCGCCCGGACCGGAAGGAACAGGACCCCGCTCCCCCATCCCTGCGGCCTGCTCGTCCGGGCCCGGGGAGTCGCCGCCGCAGCCCTCGTCCGAACCACCGCGGCTTCCGGAGAACCGCCGTCAAGGGCGAGATCGGAGGGGCATCCCCCCCGCCCCGCCCAGGCCGCGGGAGCCAGGAACTTCCCGGACGGCGAGAGGAGGTACACCACCGCCCTCCCGCAACCGAGAGTTCCCACAACGCCCTGAGCCACTTCTTCGAGGGCCCGCTCCCGGGGCTCCGCGGAAGCCGCGAGGTCGGACACCCGTCGGAGCAGGGCCAGCGCTCCGCCGGTCGGGAATCGAACGGCCTTCTGCCTGCGGGGTTCGGGCCCTGCCGAGGGTGCCATGGAAAGCCTGCTGGGAAGGCTAGCGGTGAAAATTCACGCTAGCACAGCCCGTCCGCGCTGGGCAAGCGCGCCGATGGGGAGGGGATCGCCCCCACCCCGGGGCGTGGACAAAAAAGAAGGGGCCCGAAGGCCCCCGAGGGAGGAGCGTCTCTGTGTGGCCCGGCCGTACACAAACACCGTTCTGCACGTCTCCGGGCTGGAAGGAATCCTAACCGACTCCCGACCCGAAAGCAAACACTATTTGCGAAAGTGCCGTGAGAGTTTTTCCGCACCGTCAGGGCACGAGCAGCGTATGGCCGGGACAGTGGTGCAGAACGAAGTGGCAGACACTTCCGAACAGGATCTCGCGAAGCTCCGACTGCCCGCGGCGCCCCAGGATCACCAGGTCGAATCCGTCCTCGCCGTAGATGCGGCAGATCGTCTTGCCCGCGGAGCCTTCCTCGGTGCGCGTCGCCACGCGGAAGCCGAGTCCCCGGAGGCGTTCCGCCCCGGCCTCGAGGAGGGCCCTCCCCTCGCCGTGCATCTTCTGCAGCGCCTCGTAGCGGGCATCGTCGGGCAGGTGCTCCAGGCCCGGCCGCTCCGGGTTCACGACGTGGATCAACGTGACGTCGAGCCCCGCCCGGGCCTGTCGCAACGAGGCCACGTAGTCGAGGCAGCGCTCGCTCGCCGCCGACCCGTCTACGGCCACCAGGGCCCGAACGGGCTGCTCCGTCCGCTCGACGCCGAGTTCGGGGCCGCCCAGCTTCGCGACGAGCACCGGCACGGTGCAGTGGTGAACCACGTGGTTGGAGACCGAGCCGAAGAGGACGTCCTGCAGGTCGCCCTGGCCCCTCCGCCCGAGGATCACCAGGGAGAACCCCTCCGCCACGGCCACCGCGCAGATCGCAGGCCCGGGATCCCCCTCGATCAGCCGGGGGCTCACCCGGATCCCCTGCTCGCGGAAGAATCCAGCCTCCCGGTCGAGGAGGTCCTGGGCCGCCTGTCGGGCGCCCTGCCGGATCATCTCCACCTGGAAGTCGGGGATCATCTTGTAGTCGAGCCGTCGCAGGTTGACCGCATGGCCCAGCACCAGCTCGAGGTCCAGGGGCCGGGCGATCCGAGCGGCCACCCGGCCGGTCTTGCGGCTCGGCTCGGAGCCGTCGGTGCATAGCAGGACACGGATGGGCATGGCGCGCGGTTTCCTCCTTTTCCGGGGGAGCCGACCGTCAGAACGCTCCGGGGTAGAACATCCTCGGCAGGAACAGCACGACGTCAGGCCAGTAGGTCAGCAGGGCCAGCACGCCGAGCTGCAGCAGGATGAACGGGAGCACGGCCTTCGTCACGTAGATGAGATCCTTCTCCGCCACGGCCCCGGTGATGTACAGGCTGACCCCCATCGGGGGCGTGATGTAGCCGATGCCGAGGTTCACGGTCATCAGGAGCCCGAAGTGCAGGCTGTTGACCTCGAACTGGTAGAGCATGGGCAGGAAGATCGGAGTGAGGATCATCGTCGCGGATATGATGTCCATGAACATGCCGACGACGAGCAGGAAGACGTTCACCACAGCCAGGAACATCCACTTGTTGGTCACGCTCGCGGTCACCGCCTCGGTAATGATCTGGGGCAGGCGCTCGAAGGTCAGGTACTTGCCGAAGACGCTCGCCCCGGCAACGATCACCAGCAGCGTCGCCGAGGTGACGGCCGAGGAGACGATGACCTTCTTGGCCTGGGCCAGCCCCATGTCGCGGTGGATGAAGATTTCCACGACGAAGGCGTAGACGCACGCCACGACCGCCGCCTCGTTGGCCGTGAACACTCCCGAGAAGATCCCCCCGAAGATGATCACCGGAAGGAGCAGCGCCCAGATCCCCTCCCTGAGGGTGGCGATCAGTTCGCCGAGGGAGGGCGGCTTCTGCATCCGCATCCCGCCGCGCCGACACACGAAGAAGGTGTAGACGCAGAAGACGAGCATGACCAGGACCCCCGGCACGAACCCCGTCATGAAGAGGGCCGCCAGGGAGTCGTTGGTGACCATGGAGTACAGGATCATCGAGATGCTCGGCGGGATGATGATCCCCAGGATCGGCGAGGCCGTCATCACGCCGACCGTGTAGGACTCGTCGTACCCCTCCTTGATCAACGCCGGGATCATGAACCCCCCGATCGCGACGACGGTGGCGACGGTGGACCCGGAAATCGCCCCGAACAGGCCGCAGGCCAGAATCCCTGCCATGCCCAGGCCCCCCGGGAAGAAGCCCACCACGGCCTTGGCGACCTTGATGAGCTTGTTCACGATGGACCCCGACGTCATGATGTTCCCGCATAGGATGAAGAACAGCACGACCACGAGGGCGAAGTTGTCCATGCTTTTGTAGAACCCCTCGAGCAGGAGCATGGCCTGGACGTCGAAGGGCATCTGGGCCTGGGCGAAGAAGGCGAGCCCAACCACCCCGGCCAGGAAGAGGGAGATGTACACCGGGAC